>VGKO01000080.1 GCA_016867035.1 Candidatus Pacearchaeota archaeon | reverse complement strand
GGAGACCTCGGGTTATTAATCTTCTTATACATCAAATCCCTATATAACTTGAGTCTCGAAAGAAACAACTCTTTACCTCTACAGGAGTAGGCATCTGAATCTATATTTAAAAACCTAAGATTGCGCTCTATTCTATCTTCGCGGACTTTAAATGAAACTTCAAATTTATTTATTCGCAAAGGGTCGTTCTCAATAATCTTTTTCATTAAAGATAACCCATTTTTTGATGTTGCGGCAGAGATACCCACTGCATTGAAGTAATCTAAAAGATAGCTTGTTAATTGGTTGTTTTCTGTAGCCATATGATTATTTTAACCTTTCTATCTTACGGGAATCTAAATCACACCTGATATCCTTATTTAACTTTTGCGAGGCGGTAATAAAAATCCTGGAAATTTTGCAGAAATTTGAAAAATATAGATCAAAATCCAGTCCGGAATAATTACACCAAAGAAATAAAGGTAAAGGGCAAGAACATAATACCCTATAACTGCACCTTAAGCATCTTTGTTTAGCCGACTTTGCTACATTTTTGAATAAAACGTCAAATAACCTTATTCTTTTTTCTAAATCTATCCCCTTTGCCGTATTGCCGATAATAAAACTTTTCCTTTCCCGGTAAGGTAGAGCCATAACCCACTCAAATAGATAAAAATTGCCGTCGCTGCTGAGAAGAAGCTTGTTATAGTGGGATGAACCCCACAGCCGGTTTAGGATTCTCCAATCGTAACTTTCCTTACTATGGGTATTTGCATATTCTACTAAATAGGCTAATATCTTTTCTATCTTTCTTATTTTCTCCTGCGGCCATAGCACAAAAACCTGCGGAAAAATATCAAATACCTTAAAACCGCTAGCAATAAGGAAATTTATATTCTGCTCAAAATAATCCACCTCACTGGGAGTAACTGTAAAAATTACCCTCACTTTATTTTTGGGTAAAGATAGAAAATTATCCCAAGATAAATCAAAAGCTGATTTTTTGCATCCGGCAGACAATTTACGATGCGCATCATGGCTCTGCTGCCTGCCGTCAATACTTATGTTTAGGCGAAAATGTTTATGGCTGTATATTTTTTTAATAATAAAGCGGCTTATCTGATTATTTAAATTTATGCCGTTTGTAGTAGTAATCATTTCAAGCGTCTTCCGACTATCTGCGTTTTTTAAGATATATTCAACTGTTTTTTGATACAGCTCAGGAATCATGAGAGGTTCCGAAGTAGTAAAGGTAATAGTTTGTCTTTTGACCGGCATCTTCAAAAAGAATTCTATTCCGGCCTTCGCGGAATTAAAATTCAATGCATACGGATTGCTCTTATTAACCCAGCAATAATCACATCCCTGATTGCATCTTTCAGTAAAAGCAATATCCATCTGCGAAGGGTAAATAGAAATATTGTGGTCACTAAAGTAATCCAACATTGGCATTGATATAATACTATTTTATAAGGTCAGAGATTTTTTATATTTTATATACGAAGGGTTATTTTTTATATA
>VGKO01000079.1 GCA_016867035.1 Candidatus Pacearchaeota archaeon | reverse complement strand
TTATAGTTATCTAGATGTTACTTATGAGCTTGGAAAAGAAAATAAAACCCTAAGCCCTTCTCCGGTGGGGTATAAATTGGTTGTTGAAAATAAGGGCAAAACCGGAACTCTTTCAATAAATAATCTAAACTTTAAACTAGCATAAAATGCAAGAAATAAAAATTAATTTAGTTTCTTCAATACCTCCTCTGCCTATTGTGAAAGATAAGACGCAGGTTGATGTGAGATATGTTGTTCTATCTCCTTATGTTTCTGTTCACGTTTATTGGAGTAATACTGATAAGGAATTAAAGTATGAGGTTGAAGAGCCAATTTTGAATGAGAATCAAAAAGAATTATTAAAAAAAGTAGAAGATGCAATGGTAGAGATGATTAATGTTAATGTAATAGTCGATAATACCCAAGAAGCCTTGGTTAAGTATATCAATAAAACTGCAAGGGACTTAATTGATCAATTGGGGTTGGGTGTTTCAGAAGATGATTTTTATAAAATCTTTTATTATCTCTATAGAAATTTTGTTGGGCTGAATGAAATTGAGCCTCTAATAAAAGACTATTTTATTGAAGATATTGAATGCAATGGTTTTGGAACACCAATATATATTGTTCATAGAGTTTATAAGAATATCAAAACCAATATTATTTTTAATGATGTTGAGAGATTAACAAGTTTTGTTGAAAAAATTAGTCAAAGATGCGGGAAGTATATTTCTTACGCTACCCCTATTATGGATGGTAGTTTACCTGATGGTAGCAGAGTTAATGCAACCTATACTGCGGAAATTAGCTCTCGTGGCCCTACATTTACAATACGTAAGTTTACTAAAATTCCTTGGACTCCAACACAATTAATTAATTTTAATACATTAAGTCCTGAAATGCTGGCTTATCTTTGGATTTTAATTCAGTATAAGAACAATATTTTAATCGCAGGAGGTACGGCTTCAGGTAAAACTACATTATTAAATGCAATTGCTTTTTTTATATCTCCTGAATCTAGAGTTGTATCAATTGAAGATACTCGCGAGCTAAGTTTATTTAGAGAGAATTGGCTTCCGAGTGTAGCTAGAAGTTCAGTGGGTGTGGGTAATATTGGAGAGGTTAGTTTGTTTAATTTACTTAAAAGTTCGTTTAGACAGAATCCAGACTATGTAATTGTTGGAGAAGTTAGAGGTGAAGAAGCAAGCGTATTATTTCAGGGAATGGCTTCTGGACACTCCTCGCTTAGTACTATTCATGCAGATTCAGTAGATACTTTAATAAAAAGACTAGAAACTCCTCCAATAAATCTGTCGCCTACTTTAATTAATACTATAGATTGTGTTACTATTATGACTCATGCAGTAGTTGGGCAGCAAGAGACTAGAAAACTTCGTGAAATTGTTGAGATTGTAAATGTAAATCCCGATGGTATTGCTATCACTAATACACCATTTGTTTGGAATTCCCGAGACAATAAATTTTACTTTAAAAAAGCAAGCCATGTTTTTGAAAAAATATCCAAAAGATATGGTTTTACAATAGAAGAACTTGAAAAAGAGTTTAAGAATAGAACTCTTCTTTTAAATGAATTAGTTAAAAGAAAAATTTCGAATTATAAAGAAATTCAAGAGATTGTTAATCATTACTATAAAAGCCCGGAAGCTGTTTTAAGAGCTTTTGGG
>VGKO01000078.1 GCA_016867035.1 Candidatus Pacearchaeota archaeon | reverse complement strand
AAAAAATTAAATAAGTAATATGGGTGTTAAACAAGAAAAGAAAAAATCTCCCTTAGAAGGATTTTTTGAAGGGAGTAGTGAAATGTTTGTAGCTCTTCATGATAAAGATGTAAGTACTGGTGCATTAAAGTATGCGGTTGAAGAAGTTCATCAAGGAGAATTTAATGCAAATAATGGTGTTTTAGCTTTTATAGATAGGGAAGGAAGATATCATGTAGGTAAGAATACTCCTACTAGACAAGAAATACTTAGGTTGCAAGGATTTAAACCAGAAACCTCTATGCATGTTCCTCTTTCTGCTGGGCCTTCTGCAATGGGTGCGGTATTTCCTCGTGTAGATGAGAGTTATGAATCTGCCTTATTGAAAAAATTAACAAAAGAACAAGGATATGTTGGGGGAAGAGTGGTTGCAACAACATCTATTATTGGTTTAGCAAGTGGGATTTTTTTCTTAGGTTCAAATATAACTGGTAACGTAATCGCAGATTTGACAACTAAAACAACTTCTTTTCTTGGAGCAGGTTTGTTAGTGGTTGGTTTAGTTGCAGGATTTTTCTGGATGAAAGATAACAAAAGATAAAAAATAATTTTCTAGTAGATTTTTTTATTCTAAAAAATAAATTGGTAAAAGTTTATAAAGTTGGTTTTTGTTTAAAGGGTATGATAAAAAGAGATAAGGTAGAAGTGTATAAACCAACTAGGGGAAATCAAGATGAAGAAGAAGTTTTAAGAGTTCTACGTTATGATACAGAAGGTTGGGGAGATTTACGACAACTTATGGTTAAAACTGCAAAGATTTGGCATAGGTATAAAGTAGAATCATCTAAGTTGGGTAAGGATAATGTTGGGGGGCAAAGAGAATTATCAGAAAGATTTGCTAAAAAATATGGTTTAGATTTGGAAAAACTTGGTGGTAACCCTTTTCATGACGGTTGGAAATCATCTCCGATTAATAGTTCTGACGAAGTGTGGATGATCTATGAAGCTATGGGGCAAATTCCTAGGGAGACGACATATGGGAATAGTGGTTTATCCTCTCTTTTTTCATCAGTAATCGCAATTGCAGGAATTCTCGGAGGAATATTTTTTTTGTCATCTAACATAACTGGCAATACTATAGCAAATGTTAGCCAAAGTTCCGGAAATATATTAGGTGCGGGTTTGCTTATTGTGGGTTTGATTGCAGGATTTTTTTGGATAAAAGATAAAAAGAAATAATTTTTGATATCTACGTAAATGTGAAGATAGCTATAGTTACATAATTTTAATATACTTGAATTAATTTTAATTCTTGAGAACAATTATGTTATTCATGCCTCTTCGCTTTCTCTCGACTAGCTGTTTTGCTTCTAGCTTATCGATTAATCTAGTCATACCGACCTTGCCAATTCCTAATTGATCCATTAAGGTTTTTTGAAACATTGCACCATTCTCTTTTTGAAGAATTTTTATAACTTGTTTTTCGTTAGAATCAAGACCATCTAAATTAATTGTCTTTTTTTTACTCTTTTTTTCTCTAAAGACTATCTTTTCGGTTTCTTTGCTGAAAACTAAGAATAAACCTATTACAAGAATTATCGCTGCTATTGCTATGGCTATCCAAGTTTGAACCGCAATGGTATCATACATGGGACAAGTAGTTCCGTGTGTGCAAGAACTTGAGACTATTTTTCTTAGTCCTTTT
>VGKO01000077.1 GCA_016867035.1 Candidatus Pacearchaeota archaeon | reverse complement strand
CATATTTATCATGCCTTTTCTTTGAGATTGTTCCATAAAAAAAGGAGTATTGAATAAATATTTAAAGGTTTTGTTAAAGCTTTATTCTTCTAGATTTTGAGACATAATTAAGTAATTTGTTGTTTTTTACTTTGCTTGAACCTAGAAAATCATTTTTATGTTTTAAAATGTAAGAATCGTCTTTTGCTTTAATATCAAGTTCTTGGCCTTGCAAATATTTTTTCATTTGTTCTTCATTTAATTCTAGGATATTTTTTGCATTTTTTAATAAAGAACTACCTTCTATTGAAAGCCTTAAATTACCTTCTTCTTTGCAAAAATATAAACCAATGTTGTTTATTCTTAATTTTTTAGTGTCTAATTTAGAAAAATTTTTGTTTATTATGAAAATTTTGCCTTTATTGTTTTTTATAAAGATATAATCTAAATTAATTTTTACATTAAATTGTTTTTCTAATCTTGTTAAAAGTTGTTTAACTTCTTTTTTATTAAGAATTGTGTATTCCATAAAAAGTTAAAAGAAAGAGAAGTTTATAAAAGTTTATGCTCCGCCTACACCATCTCGGTTTGCATCAGGCATTCTTGTTATTGGACCAGTTGTTCCATTTAATGAATCCATTGCAGCCTTAAAGTAATCCCAAACATAACCTGTAAAATCTGAGCCATATTCTGTTCCCTGCATTTCTTCACCAAACAATCTTGAATAAATGGTTTGTCTATCCATTCTAGTAGTTAGTCCTGGTTCAAGATAAACAGATACTATGGGTGCGTTAGAAACTAAATCTTTTGCTTCTTTTTTTACAGCTTCTGTTCTTTGGTTTAATTGAGAACAGCCCGGTAAAGCTAAAGATACAATTAACGCTAATGTTTGTAATGTTTTATTCATTTTTATACCGCTTAAGTTAGTTAAATCTTGATTTTACTCTTTATAAATCTTTCGGTTTGTTGTCACTTATTAGTTAATAAAATCTTATAGAACTAACTTGCTAAAAGTTTATAAATAGTTTATTATCTGGAAGTTTAGATTGGTAACATGGAAGACAAAAAAGAGGTTTTGAATGAAGAAGAATTAAAAGAAAAGACTAAGAAAATAAGTATTAAAGATGGTTCTGCTTATGCTGTTAGTGATGGTTTAGGTATTAGGTATATTTCTCCTTATGCTTTAGCTTTAGGGGCTAATAATACCCAAATTGGTTTATTAACTTCTTTGCCATCTTTATTAGGTAATTTCTCTCAATTATTTACTCATAAAGCCTTAGAGAGAATGTCTAGAAGGAAAGTAATTTTTTATGGGGCGTTATTCCAAGCTTTGATGTGGATTCCTGTTATTTTATTAGGTTTAATGTTCTTTGTTTTTAATGTTAAGTCTGGTATAACTCCTACATTACTAATCTTAGTTTATTCTTTATTAATTTTATCTGCAAGTTTTTATGGCCCTGCTTGGAATTCTTTAATGAGGGACGTTGTAACTGAAAAATCAGGGCATTATTTTGGGGTTAGAAATAGAATTATTGGGATAGTTGCATTAATATCTTTTTTAGTAGGTGGTTTTATTTTAGACTATTTTAATGGGACTAAAGTTTTTATTGGTTTCATTATATTATTTTTTATAGCTTTTGTTGCTAGAATGATTTCTGCTTTTTTAATTTTAAAAAAGTATGAACCTAAAATAACATATGAAAAAGAGTATTATTT
>VGKO01000076.1 GCA_016867035.1 Candidatus Pacearchaeota archaeon | reverse complement strand
ATCTGAAGCAACCTGATGTCCTAAACCTCTCGAGCCACAATGAACCATAATCATAATTGAATCTTTATCAATTCCAAAAGCCTTGGCAATTTTTTCATCAAAAATTTCTTCAACTTTCTGGAACTCAAGAAAATGATTTCCTGCACCTAAAGTTCCTAATTGAGGTAGTCCTCTTGCAATAGCTCTTTGTGAAACATCTCTCGAGTTTGCAGGCGAAATTTTTCCATTCTCTTCACAATGTTCTAAATCTTCTTTAACACCCATTCCTCTTTCAACTGCCCATTGCGCGCCCTTCTCTAACACCTCGAGTAACTCGGGTTTAGTATATCTTTTTCCACCAACCCCAACTCCAGAAGGAATTGTTCTAAAAATAGCATGCAAAATTTCTTTTCTTTTTTTAATGAAATCCTTAATTGGGATATTAGTAGAAAGCAATCTAACTCCGCAATTAATATCATAACCAACCCCGCCCGGAGAAATAATTCCTTTATCTATATCAAAGGCAGCAACCCCTCCAATAGAAAAACCATAACCTTGATGACAATCAGGCATAGCCAAACTAGCCCCAATAATTCCTGGCAAGCAAGCAACGTTCTTGACTTGCTCAATTGCTTTATCTTTCTTTATATCATCAAAAAGTTCTGGGCTAGCAAAAATCCTTCCAGGTACATTCATCTTGCCTTGTTTAGGAATTTCCCATTCATTTTCTGATATTTTTTTAAGTTCAATTGCCATATTATTATAAACTATTTTAGGTTAGTTAAAAGATATAAAACAATAGAAAAACCCATTTATTAATCTACTCTTTTATCCAATATAAGGTAAATCTAACCCGGAGAATAGAACTAGGAGAATAGAAAAAGGAGATAGAAATAAAAATAAGTTAAACATCCAAAACAAATTCAATTGTGTTTTTTGATTTGCCTTTTTTTATTAACATCTCACTATAGGTTATTGCTTTAACATCATTGCAAAACTTATACTTATTAGATTTATCACCGAGCAATAAGCAAGATAATTTTCTCTTCTTCTCATCCAACTTAAAATCTTTTATTTCCGAGAGGACAAATCCTTGCGAGTCTAGCAAAAATAAAAACTCCTCAAGAAAATTATATAATAGTGATTTTAAATCTAATCCTGAGATGATTATTTCTTTTTTCAGCAAAGGTTTTATTTTAATTTTTTCAGCAATTACTTCTTTTAAGGCTAAAGCAGAACTAACAAAAGCCAATTCAAGAGTTTTTTCTTCTACTCTAATTTTAATATCTGCGGTGTGTTCTAAAAATTTGAAACCCATTTGATATGTTTAGATTAATTAGTTTTTCCAGAAAAATAATTTTAATTGTTTTGAATCAGCATTGGTTATACTAGCTGTAATAAGAATATTTTGAGAATAAATACTTTTACCATCTAATAATTCTGGTGCAACATTAATTGGGCAAACATCTAAAGGTTGACAAATTTTAACAGAGTAATTAATCCAAGAAGGCGTAACATTACCAACATATGCTTTAACACCCGAGGAATCATCAGCAAGTATTTGCTCTCTCAAATAATCATCCTTACCAATAGAATTTAAAATATTAGACTGCAATAAATTTATTTCTTTCTCAACTTCAGAATTAGAGCCCTGTCTAGATAAAAGTACAAGTAAAGTTGAAAGTATAAGCATAATAGCTATGAATGCCTCTACAATTCTTAACCAAGCTTTTTTGTTTTTTCTTAACATTTTATTTTTAATAAAAACCTCACCATACTCTTAAATTTAATATAATTTTAATTTTTTGTCCTTGTGAGTTAA
>VGKO01000075.1 GCA_016867035.1 Candidatus Pacearchaeota archaeon | reverse complement strand
CTTCTTTCTTTTTTTAATTTCTCTATTTGCCCTAATGAAAAAGTAACTGAATCCAATACATTTTCTATTCTTCCACCCGAACGCTCTGCTTCCTTGATAAGACTTATAGCTCGAGTTATAATCGAGCTCCCTATATCGCTTGAAAAAACCTCAAGAGCATCCTTAACAGGAATTCCTACTGCAATTTGATTAGCAAGCTTATCAACATGTTTATTCAAACTACCATAATCCTTGCCTCTTAAGTTAACAATGCTTTTGTTAATCGGAGTTCCAGACTTAACCCCCTCAACTAAATCCCTTGCGAACTCCAAAAACATCTGTTCTATATTTTTTTCTCTTTTTGCTTCTATAAGGAGATTAAGAATAGAAAAAAAGGCAAACCTATTATAAACGCAGCAACCCCTAATAAAAAAGGATATAATTGACTATCCACAATTTTAGGATTTGTAAAATAAGAATATGTAGAGAAAATTATTAAAATTAAACCAAGCAGAATTCCAATTATTACCCCTTTGCTAATATTCTTCATTTTGTTTATCATTTTAAAATTTAGGTTGTTTTAAGTTTAGGAAAGTTAAAAATCCGACATTCAACAGAGATATTGCAAAAACAATTATAAAGGTAAGAAAACCAGGACTAAGCCCTGCTCCGCCAAAACCCGTAAGACTCATAAGTATAAGCAACACCATCAAAATCATAGGTGCAGCAATAACTACGCTAATATAAATATTCATAAAAGTCTCAGCAAGCCGGGTATATTTTTCTCTTTCAAGCCTATAATCAAAAAGTAATGTTTCTGCATGCTTATTTAAGAAAGAGCTTAACTCTCCGCCAGAAGTAATGGAAGTAGCCATACCATCAAATAATAATCCAAGCCTTTCAGAAGGGCAAGATTTAGAAACAATTCTAAGAGCGCCAACCAAATCATATCCATAAAAATTAATATAAGTAATTAATTTTTTTATTTCTCTAGAGGTAGCAGGATAATCTTGAGAGGAAAGTAAAATATTAAAGATTTTACTTGGCTCTATTCCTGAGGTGGCTATAGCAGACATAAAAATAGTCATAAAAGGAAGTTCCTGATTAATTTCTTTTTCCAGAGATTTTACACTAGAAGAAGGATAACCATAGAAAATAAAGAAAGTAACCAAAGGTAATAAAACAATCACACCTAACAAAACCATATAGTTAACCTTAAAAAAAATCAAAGCACCAGCAATTACCAAACCTAGTAAGAACATAAGTAAAATAGTCATAAGCGTAATAGAAATATAACTTGATACCAGCATTAAAGAACCCATTTTTCTAAGGTCTGATTTCAAATTAATGAAAAAAACCTTTTTAGATAAATTAAGAGAGATATTTTTAAAAAGCCTATTGGAAAATTTTACATAAAAATTACTTCCGCTAACTGCTTCAGAATTTTTTTCTTGTTTTTCTTGCTTCTCATTTATATCGACATTTTTCTTAATAGTTTTAACAAAAGAGTCTTCATGTTCTTTTTTTAGGATAACCTCTTTTAAATCCGAAGTATTTGTTTTCAAATTAATCAAGTCCAATTTGGTTTCCTTAGCTATTTCAGGGTTAATTGGTTTGAAAATCTTAATAGAATTAACTAATTCAGGAATAGCAGAATTAACCATCTTTATCTGCTTAAGAGTTAATTGTGCCTGTTTTTCTATTTCTTTTTTCTTTTTTCCATCTGCTTTTTTATGAAAACTACTTAATGCAACTAGATTATTAACTAAAGTTTTTTCCGCAAGAACGTTTTTCCTTAAATCTTCAAGCACCATTCTATTTGATTAAAGCAGCAATTTTATTTTGCATATCCAACACAGAACCCCC
>VGKO01000074.1 GCA_016867035.1 Candidatus Pacearchaeota archaeon | reverse complement strand
TTTTAATACATTTACAAGAAATAATGTGCTAAGAGTATATACTCCTCAAAGAGTAGTTCAAATGATTGGGGATTCTATAAGTTTCCTTGGAGAAGAAGTAATTGAGGAGCATACAGGAAGATTAGGTCTATCTGTAAATCATGAGATAAGTGCCTTTGCCGAATTGTCAGATTTAAGAGCAGATTGTTTAACAGGGCTAGCAATAAGTGCAAAAGGAGATAGAGAAGTTTTTGAAGCGGTTTCACTCGGATTCATTGAAATCTCGCCAGAGCAACTTCGCGTAGTAAGAACAGAAGTAGAAAAAGCAAGAAAATTATTAGAAGAGCATGGAAAACTTTCTGCTTGGAATAGATTTAAAAATAGAGATGCAGCAAATCAACAAGAACAAATTCTTAGGGCCCATGAGCACTATACCTTTGATTATTCTCTAACTCAGCTAGGCAGGGCAGCAGTTCTTCCAATTGATAGAGAAATTGTGGCTCTTGCAGAATTCACACAAATTTTAGTAGGTTTGCAATAAAAAATATTAAGAATTAACCTAGAACATCTTTTGCATTGCAGTTATGCAATCTATCCTCGCTTCCTTTACCAAACCCAAGACTTTTTGATTCTCCGGAATAGCATATATAATAAAAATCTTTTGACCAAAAAGTGTTATGGAACTAACTCCATTTTTGTACCCGTATAACCAAAACTCTTCATCTCTTCAATTAACCAATAAAGAAATCTGTAACTTCTGAATGGAACTCTTGATTCAACTTTGCTAAAATGATCAAAAGCATTTATTGTTGCTAATCTTAGCAGAAACTTATCTCCAACTCCTAGATGTTCATTAGGAAAAACCCAAGCTGCTTCTTCAATAGTTTCTCTTAAAGATACTAACTCTAATTGTGCTTTATCCATATTAAATGCAACAGAACTCTTTCCCAAAGGGTAATTTTGATTATGTTTCTTGTTTTTTAAAGGTATCGCCCCCCCCGCTTCTAACAACCACAATCAATAAAAACCAGTAAAACTTTTAGAAATATGGATCTTTTTACTCAAGCGAAAAAAAGAGAAATATCCGAGATTAGAAAAATAATTGTAGCAAATCTTCTAACTATTAATTCTAAAGATTATGACTCTGAGACAATTAAGATGTTAGTAAAAGATTATTCCATCCCCCTTATTAAAAAAAGAATGTCTGAAGGTGAGATGTTTGTAGCTAAGCGGAATAATAAGATAATTGGTGTTGGAAGGTTCAATAATGGTGAAATCTTCGATGTTTTTGTTGTTCCCGAAAAGCAAGGCGAGGGTATTGGAAAAACAATCATGTTGCATCTAGAAAGAATAGCCATTAAGAAAGGATTCACCAAGGTTTTCTTACCTGCCAGTAAGACTGCTATAAAATTCTACGAGAAGAGAGGTTATAAAAGAGTAAAAGATTATAAGATATCTGATTCTAGTTGCTGGATGTTTAAAGAGTTGAAGGAGTAATCGCTCGCTCCGCTCGCTTCCAATAACTAAAGAAAAATAACTCTAAACTCACTTAAATAAAATCACAATAATACTTAAAAACCCCCCTTTATCTAGAAAGTTATGAATGCAGCAACACACCCTGTTTTCGTTAAACTTTATGAAAAACTTAGAGGGCAAAGTACTGAGGCACAAGCAGCACTAGAAGAAGACCTAGCTAATCAAAGAGCAGCACGCCTGCGAGAAATTGAATTAAGAGGAAGCAAGCTTGATACTTATATAAGACATTTGGAAGGAATTTATTCTAGAATTTTAGCAGAAGATAATACATTTACAAGAAATAATGTGCTAAGAGTATATACTCCTCAAAGAGTAGTTCAAATGATTGGGGATTCTATAAGTTTCCTTGGAGAAGAAGTAATTAAGAAGG
>VGKO01000073.1 GCA_016867035.1 Candidatus Pacearchaeota archaeon | reverse complement strand
TTTTATTTATTTAATTCAATGCATTTTGGGGTTATTAATTGAGAAGTTCCTAGTTTTGGGTCGCAGGGTTTTCTTTCTTTATCGAATTTTATGGCTTCTTCTATAGGGGTTTTAAATAGATAGATGGCATTAGCTACTGTTTGGTATCCACTAAAGTATTGTGCGCCCATGCTTTCAACATCCTCGCGAGATAAGATAAATAAAGAATAATTGCTCCAATCTTCTTCTAGTTTCACGAGGATTATAAAATCGTATTTAATTGGATTTGGTTTTTTATTTTTATCTCGGGTTCTTAGTTTCCACCCCCAAGCTCTTACATCTTTTGGGAAAGCCCATTCTTTTTTTATTTCAGAGGTTCTAACTTCAATTTTTTTATTATTCACTGATAAATCATAACCGGCTTGCCCTCCCTTTTCTTCTACTCTAAAACCTCTTTTCTTAAATTCTTCTGCAACAATCGTTTCTCCATAATAACCCATAATAGACTTTCTTAAGGGATTTTTTCCAGAATTAATTCTTTTCATATCTTGATCAAACTTTAAAATTGTTTCGTAAATCTCCATGTTATTTAAATAAAGTATTACCTATAAAAAACCTCTTATTTTACTATTACCCCAACCTCTATTTCTTGACTCTTGGGTTTGCACTCAAAACTTATTTCTGCTTTTGGGTTTTCTTTAATTATTTTATCTCCGATTTCTTGCAAATCTTTTGAGACCTGTTGTAAGCTGGTGTTTTTTATAGTAAATTTTTTATTCTTCATATCTTTAAGATTCCTCTGCAACCAGACCAATAGGGTCTAAATTTAATTCTTTTATCTTAGGAATACTTTTGGAACTAGGATTATATTTCTTTATGGTTTTAATAGCTTCTTCCTTTTTTAATATTAAAACATGAGAGCCCCAATCAAGTTGCTTTCCTTTTTCTTGTATGTAAGACCATAAATCCAATAATTTATTATCCTCTTCAAACTCAATCTCTACAAGACTCTTTGGAAGATTATTTGCCTTTATCTTTTTTGGATCGCATACAAATATTGATTGATAGGTCATTTTAATCTATTAGCAGGTTGCAAATGCAATTTTCAACCTTGTATCCGCAACCAAGGCACTTGCGGGTAGGGGGCCTCCTTTTCTCCCCAGCAAGAATATATTTTCTATCGTCAATTTCAAGGTATATAGGTCCCCCACATAAGTAACATTTTGCATAATCAGTACTTCCCATGGGCTATTAACCCTTTTTTTAATTTAGTTGTTTTGTTTTTCATTTTATATCCTCTGCACCAATCCTTTTTTAGGTGTAAAAAATTCTCCAAGTAAAATTGATTGGTTTAACATAAAATTTAATTCAAGGGGAGTAATTTGCTGGTTGGGTGGTAAATCTTTTGTTGCATCAATGCATGCTTTTTCTATTAATTCCCAGGGCATAATTTTTCCTTCCTTCTTTTCAAGCAAATCTGTTTGTTCTAGAAAAGTATTGGCTAACAAGGTTAATTTTTCCTTACTCATTTTAAATTGAGAATAATTTATAGTAGCATGAAATTCCCTATTTTTACAATCTTCGCAATAGTCTGTACTAAGAAGCATAACCCCGCTCCGAAGATATAATTCCACTATGGATTTAAAGTGCTTTTCACTTACTTTTTTATATTTCTTACAAAAAGAACAATAAATCCCTTTTGATTCTCTAAATTTATCAAATTCTAGTTTGTTTTTTTCTTTTGAATTATTAACTAGAATTTTTTCAATTAATTTACAAGCTTGCTTTTTGCTTAGTTTTTTGTTTTGTTTTGTCATTTTAATCTTCCTCATCTACGGCCCTATCAAAATCATCTTTTCTTTCATGCCTTTTATAGCCGATAACAGTCCCATCTTTGAAATTAATTTTAAT
>VGKO01000072.1 GCA_016867035.1 Candidatus Pacearchaeota archaeon | reverse complement strand
AAACCATATAAGTGGAGAGAAAACAAAAAGGAAAAAGAAGTTGCATAAATAAACATAAAGTTGATTATTAAAGAATGCATAACTTCATTTTTCTTTTTAGAATATCTAAAAGTGTGGGAGAGAGAGTTCAAAACGGCGTTTGAAGCTCCGCCAGTTGCGGTGACATTCCACAGACGCGGTTAACCCCTCCCGGTTTATACTAAGATTTGCCGTAGCCCAAGTGGCATTGCCACGAGAGAGCTCAGATAGACGACTTGTAAAACAAACACTAGTAATAAGAAACGAGCAAAGAAAGATAGAACGGAAGAAACAGTAAATAGAAGTTGTTCAAAAAAATAAATAATCAATATGAGTGTTGTCTGTGAGACCGAAGTCAGAAAACTGGGATGGAAATAATCCCAAGGATAATCTTTTTTTACTTGACTTTCTTTTCTATAGACCACGCCGTTATTGGCATAACAAAAATTGTTGGCTGCTGCTTATTGGCAACGTCGCTATAAAAACTAAACTATGGGAGCAATATATGGGTACGAAAAACTTTTTTACTTTATTTTATCCAATAATTGAATCATTCAATAAAGGCTCACTTATTAGAAAAATTATGTCATTTCTTTTTTATCTTACTGGAATTCTCGTTTTTTTAGGTGGTTGTTACCTCTTTTTCCGAGCAATTGGTCACGCACCTGATATATGGTTTATCTTGCAATTACTATTTGTATTAGTTTCCGCATTTATTATTCTTCAAATATGGTTTTTTCATGCTAAAGAAATAGTTGGGCTAGTAGATTCTGAATTCATGGTAATCCCAATATTTTCACATCTTTTCCGTTCCATTGGCGAAAGTTATTCAGTGTGTATTTTGGGATATGGAATGGGAAGAATTATTAATGTTTTGTTATCAAAAGAATCGGTAGGTATTCTACAATTTGAACAATTACTTCTTTATAAAAGCTACACTTCTCTTATTGAAGAAGCAATGTCAATTATTTATTCAATTGTGCTATCATTTTTTGTTTTGCTTTTCACCTATTTCGTTGCGGAAAGCATTTTAGCACTAGTGCAAATAGCAAAAAATACAAGTATTACAAAAAAGAACAATTAGAACTAATAGTTGTAAGTAAATAATAAGTTTTATTTCAATTTCGGGAAAAATAATCATATCATAGGAGACCAGTATATGTCAAAAGAAAGGTTGAACTTAATTGGTTGGATTGCAATATTTAATGCTGTTATTATGTTGCCAATAATAATATTGTCCTTATTACCTGGCATTGAAAGCGGCCCTAAAATTATTTTAATAATTTTGTTTAATATCAATTTTTTTGCCTTTATAATTGTATTTTCTTCACTAAAAAAGTTATTAAGTACAAAGTTTAGTTTTTCTCTTGTTAATAATTTAATTACTTCTTTAATATTGATTACTATTATCTCTACAATTATTAATGAGTTCCAATTTATATTACCAGAATATAAAGTCCAAGGGGGAACAATTAATGCGTTATTCTCATTAATTTATGGAGTCATTTTTATAGTATTTTCAATTAAAATTCGTCGGCTTAAGGAAAATTTATATGGATTACTAAAACCTATTTCTTATTCGATAATGATCGCTGGTTTCTGTTACGGTTCAATTATTTTAATCCCTATTGGCTTTCTAGCCAGCTCGGTTTATAATATAATTCTTGGAATGTTATTTATGCGGGCATCAGAACATTATGAAGAAATTGTTACGTAATTTTTTCTTTTCTCATACTATAAAATAAAACTTAAAATAAGTGCCTAACCAGCTTTTCCACCCGACCGCTTCTTTTCAAAGCGGCAATGGAGAAGTTATTGGGTTACGTGCAAATCAATTTCTGGAAATAGCATATCAGAAAAGTAATCTTATTGATTGGTCCGAATTGAAAGAATTCTGGTTCATGCAGCTAATGGCACCAACTTTTCTAGATACTATAAAATCGA
>VGKO01000071.1 GCA_016867035.1 Candidatus Pacearchaeota archaeon | reverse complement strand
TGTTAACAACAAAACAAATTCAAGAAATTCGCGAGCACCTTGAAAATGCAAAAAACCCGGTTTTCTTTTTTGATAATGATGTGGACGGGCTTTGTGGTTTTCTTTTGCTTCAAAAGTTTATAGGTAGGGGAAGGGGAATTCCAATAAAATCTTTTCCTGGACTTGAGAAAAGTTATTTTAAAAGAGTACAAGAGCTTGGAGCAGATTATGTTTTTGTTTTAGATAAGCCTGTCATTGACTCGGGATTTATTGAGCTTGTTAAAGAAGCTAATTTGCCTTTAGTTGTTATTGACCATCATCCATCTACACTTGATAAAGAAGGTGTTGAGTTTTTTTATAATACTTATGAAACCAGTAAAGAGATTGAACCTACTTCTTATTTATGTTATAAAATTAATGGCAAGAAAGAAGAACAATGGCTGGCTGTTTTAGGGTGCATCGCAGATTGTTATCTCCCTGATTTTATTGAGAGTTTTAAAAAAGAAAATTCGGAATTAATAGGGGGAAAGAATAAAACTGCTTTTGATATTTATTATAATACTGAATTGGGAAAAATAGCAAGGATACTTGCTTTTGGAATTCTTGATAAAACTAGCAATGTTGTTTCCATGATTAAATTTTTAATTAAAACAAGTAATATTCATGATTTAACTCAAGAAAACTCGAATACTAGAAGCTTTTTATCGAGATTTGAATACATTAATGAAAAGTATCAGAAACTTTTGAAAAAAGCAGAAGAAAGTGTTAATAAAAAGGAGTTGCTGTTTTTTAGTTATTCAGGAGATATGAGTATTAGTCAAGAACTTGCTAATGAGTTAAGTTACAGGTATCCTAAGAAAGTTATAGTTGTTTTATATTCTTCAAGTGGAAAAGCAAATATCTCTATTCGAGGAGCTAGAGATATTAGAACTTTATTTTTGAATTCTATTGCAGATATTGAGGGTTCAACAGGCGGAGGACATGAGCATTCGTGTGGCGGGAAAATACCTAGTGATAGCATAGCCAAGTTTCGAGATAATTTAGAGAGGGAGATGAAGAAATACTAATTTTAATCAGTAGCTTCTTGAGAAATAAACAATCTTTTTGGCTAACTTGCCACAATAAACGCATTTTGCGGACTTTTCTAGCTTTTTATCAAAGGGAATACATCTTGAAGATGCGCCTTGGGTTTTTTCTTTAATATAATCTTCACATTCTTCACTTCCGCAGAAATTTGTTTCTGCTATTTTATGAGCTTCTATGGCTTTGGCTAATTCTTGCATGTTTTTTACTTTTACAATACTTGAATCTAAGAATTTTTTTGCTTTTTCATACATCTCCTGATGCATTTTTTCTAGAACCTGAGTTATTTCTGAATTTAATTTTGAGTTAATTGTAATATTCTTTTTTTCTCCTGTATCTCTTCTCACAGCAACTATTTTATTTTCTTCTAAATCTCTTGGGCCTATTTCAATTCTCAAGGGGATTCCGCGCATTTCCCATTCACTAAACTTATAGCCTGCGCTATAGCCTTCTCGTTCGTCTATTATTGGAGTAAATTCTTGTAATTGTTTTGCTAGTTCTTTGGCTTTTTTTAAGGGTGCTTGATTTTTTGCTATAATTATTGGAACAATAACTAATTTATTTTCAGCTGCTTTAGGTGGTAAAACCAATCCCCTATTATCAGAGTGAGTCATTATTGTTCCCCCTAATAATCTTGTGCTTAAACCCCAGGAATTTTGCCAAGGTAAGTGCTGTTTTTCATCTTTTCCTAAAAAAGAAATGTTGAAGGCTTTTGCGAATCCTTGTCCTAAGTTATGAGAGGTTCCGCATTGTAAGGCTTTTCCATCAGGCATAAATCCTTCAATAGCATAAGTTGCTTTTGCTCCTGCAAATTTTTCTTTTTCTGTTTTTTGTCCAATCATAGTTGGTAGGGCTAAAAGTTCTTTGCAAAGTTTTTGGTATAACTTGATGTAATTAATAGTGTCTTCTTCGCACTCTTTTTCTGTTT
>VGKO01000070.1 GCA_016867035.1 Candidatus Pacearchaeota archaeon | reverse complement strand
TTCTGATAAGGTTGTTCGTGATTTTAAGTTTAGTGCAAAAGGTGAACAAGAATGTGGTGTTGTTAACCATGGTTCTTCAGATTTTTGTAATTATGAAGCCCAAGTTTCAGAAACTTGGGTACCTGATGTGCAATTTATAGAAGCTAGTTGTTATCTAGACCCCGAGTATATTCAGAAAACCTATGACAAAAGATTATTCAAACCAACAGAAATAACCCCTTTTGATGATATTATCTGCGAGGCTAAGCTTAGAGTTAATCCTCATCTACCACAGTTTACAACTAAACCTAAACTGAAAGGAGAGTTGCTTACCTTAGATGAAAAAGGTAATTGGAGTGTTTTGATTACTGAAACAAAAGATTTTATGAACTATATTGGGACTAATTATAGTGTTAAGATAGGCCCATTTAATCCTCTTTTGACTGAGCAAATGACTCCTACCTATGATTTTGATGTTTATCAGTGGAAGATAAAGGGATGGTATAAGGAGGCATTTAAAGAAGGCTTCAATATTATGGGGATTGAAGGATTTGGATGGGCCCCCAATCAAGAGACGTTGAACAAGCTTGTAACTAACTCTCGAGTTTATTCAAATAACATTCGTTTTTTTGTTTCGGTATTTGAAGAAAAATCAAATAATCTTAGCCGAGATTTCTCGACTTATAATTGCGTTCATATTTGGGGAAAAGAAGATGCAGACTTTTCTTTTGGGATAATTGCTCTTTCATCTGCAAAATTTAGTCCCCGAGGCATAGTTTGGATGGCTATTGAAATTAAGAAGCAGGCGATAGATTTTATCTCTCCATTTAGGGAGTATCCCCAAACTTTTTCTTATTATGCTGATTTGGCTACAGTAGCCGAGGAGGATTTCGTTTTTGATACAGAATTCTTAAAAAAATTAGAATATTTTATTAGTGCTCCAGATTTAAAGAAAGTTACAGAAATGTCGAGCTGTTCTTCGGATTATTATATTCTAATATCTGGCGGAGAAAAACATTACAGCGGTTATGTTCGTTATGTTCAACAGAATGTTGTTAATCTTAATGTAGATCGGTCGCATTCTTTTTATGCAACACTTTTACACGAGTTCGGACATTCTTTTGTTAAACTGGAAGATGAATATTCGTTTGAAGAGATTGGTAAAATTTCTAGACTTCCTAATTTAGGATTGATTAGATTCTTTGTTAATCAATTTGGGATTTCTGGAAAGAATTGTAGATTGGAACCTAATTGGGGCAATTATGGTAATTACTTGATTCCTTGCGGAATTTATTCTTTCAATAAAAGACCTTCCCTTAATAGTTTAATGAACTCCCCAAATAAAGTTCCTTTTTTAAATGTGGTTTCTTGTGGTTATATTTTGCAGAAGATGGGAAAATGTTCTAATATCAATTCTTGTTGGGAGATGTGCGCAAATCCGGATTGGAACACTCTTAAGTCTGAACAGCAATTTTGTGGTGAATATCTTTTTAATCCACTAACTCAAAAATGTTGTAGCAATAGAGCAAATAATCAGGATTATCTATTCCCTGATAAAGGGTGTTGTGGTGAGCCAGGGAACCAGATAGGCTTTGATTCTTCTACTGAAGAATGTTGTATTAAAGAGGGTATTGGTAGTACTGGCGAGGCTTGTTGTGGCGAAGAGGGTAAACAAATATCGTACTCTCCATCTTCTCAAAAATGTTGTCCGGATGGGAGTGTGATAGATCTAAAAGGAGATTGTACAGATAAGAATCAGAATATACTTTTGGTCCCAATTATCGATGTTTAGCTAAATATTTTTAAATACGTTATTCTTGGGTAGTTTATGAGAAAAGTAGGTGCATTAATAATTTTATTTTTGTTAGTTTCTTTAGGTTTCGTTTCTGCTACAGACTCTTGTTACAATCAGATTAATGTTGGGGAAAGACTTGTGTATGATGCAACTGGAAATGTTAGTGATGTTGCTCTTAGTTATCTTGGAAGCGAGAACCTGTATGGAAATTATGCGGGTAGGGTTAATGAATATCATCCTGATT
>VGKO01000069.1 GCA_016867035.1 Candidatus Pacearchaeota archaeon | reverse complement strand
TTTAGCCACCCTAGTCTATTGGGAATTCTATGGACATGAGTATCGACAGGAATAAATTCTTTATCGAAAGCAAAACATAAAACTATGTTAGCTGTTTTTGGACCAATGTGTTTTATACTTAATAATTCCTCGTGAGTTTGAGGTACTTGGGAATTAAACTTTTCAATTAATTCACGAGAAACATGACGAATTGCTTCTGCTTTTTTATTGAAATGTCCTGAGCTGAAAATTATTTCTTTAAGCTTTTTTTCATCTAGTTTTAGCATTTCTTCAGGGGTTTTTGCTACTTTAAACAAATCTTCTGAGATTTTTTCTGTGACTTCATCTTTGGCTCGCAGGCTCAGAAGACAAGAGATTAGGGTTTGATAGGGTGTAAAATTTTTAGTGTCTTTTCCCTCTCGATTGAGGGTTGTTTTTCTTTCATCTTTGAGATATTCTTTTAGTATCTCGATTGTTTCAGAAATTTCTTGGGTTTGTTTTTGTGTTGGCATCTTAGAATAATACCTCTTCAATAAAATTTAAAATGGCCCTTAGGGTTCAGAAAATTTTTAATTTTCTGATTCGTAAAGTGCAGGGCTACTTTCCGAGATTTGAACCTACTTCAAATCCCTTATTTTTTATGGCCCTTAGGGGATTTGAACCCCTGACACCCACATTAAGAGTGTGGTACTCTAACCGGGCTGAGCTAAAGGGCCATGTATGATAAATTAAGCCCCGGTCCATTTAAAAAGTTTTAGAATAGCCTCATATTAGGGGGAATTATAACCCAAACGTCTTTTCAAACTCTTTTATTTGATTATACTGATTTGAGAATTGTCTGCCTTTTTGTGTTACTTCGAAAAAACTTTTTCCTTCTTTATCGCTCTTTTTTATCATTCCGCTTCTAGTTAAATCTTGTATGTGCTTTGCCATGCTATTATGGGAGAGATTGGCTTTATACATTAAATGAGTCGGTTTTATTTTACCGCCTTTTTCTTGAATAACTCTAAGAATATCATACAAAACCTCTATTCTAGTCCGCTTTTTATTTTGATTTTCTGTATTTTGCATTTTGTTTTTTACTTATTCTAAGGATTACACCCAATAATATTACATAACTTGTGAGCTGCATTATTTGCGCAACTACATAAAAGAATCTTATTTGAGATAAGCTAAAGATTAGGTGACTAGCAGTAAGAACAATAAATGCAACTACGAGCATTTTTGTTGCAAATAATTTATTTTTCTCATAAATCTTGTTAAAATTTTGAGTGATCATTATTAACAATACTAGAGTTATAAGATGGAATACAAAAAAGAAGAACTGGCTTAGTATTGCTGAGACTATTATAAACAATCCTGTAAGTAGCATGTCTTTGCTCAATACTTTTTTTAGAGGAAATCTATAGATGATATAGAGTCCAAATAGGGTGAATAGTTTATGAAAGAAAAAGCCTATTTTATAAAAAATATCAACTGATTTGGTTATTTGATAAGTTATTACCATCTCCCCTATCTGTCTTGTAAATGTTGTGTCGTAAAATAATACTAGTTTTGTTAATATGCTTGCTATTTCTGCCAAGGCAATTAAGAAGAATCCAATTCCCAAGTAAAGGGCTTTCTTATTTTGTGTTGCTTTATAACTTTTTATTGAAAAATAGAAAAAAAGAGCGAGTATTATAAAGCTAAATATTTCTATAGACACATCAAATCCGGCAAACCAATCAGGCGTAAAAACGAGTTTCATTTTCTTTTTTATCGAATATCCGCGGATGATTCTTAATTAAATGGACTGACTTTCATATTTAAAGCTTGTGAATTAGGGTTCTTTATCTTTATTCTGTATGTTTTTTTCACAATCGCTTTAAAAACCCGAATCTTAAAAGAATTAACTAAAAGGAGGACAAAGGAGGATAAAATGACAAGACAAATAAGTTTCGCAAACAGAGCTTTCTTGAGAGAGCTAGCTATGCTTTCAAGTCTAGGTTTAGAAGACTATGAAATTAGCTATATCTTTAATCGAAGAAAGAAAGAGCAAATGAGTAGAAAGTGGAAGAGATAAACTAATTTTTTAATTTATTTTATTTATATTTT
>VGKO01000068.1 GCA_016867035.1 Candidatus Pacearchaeota archaeon | reverse complement strand
TTCTTATAAACTTTTAAAGAAATTCCAATTTAAAAATATTGATGATATTTTAAATGAAATAAACATAAAACTTAAAGATTTTAATGTTCTATGCAAAATTAAAGATAATAATATTGATTCTCAAGATCTTAAACTTAAAGTAACATCATTAATATGTGAAAAATATAAAACAAAGCCAGATTACAAAGAACCAAAAGATATTCTTTACATAGATATTATTAAAAATACTTGTTTACTTGGCTTAAACCCAGAAATTAACCTTTTTAAAAGACCTTACAAAATAAGGACCTCTAACAATTCTTTAAATGCTTGTTTAGCTTCTTCTTTGTTAATACTTTCAGATTTTAAAAAAACAGAAAGCTTACTAGATCCATTTTGTAATGATGCAACTTTATTAATAGAAGCAGCACTAAAAGGCAGTAAAAATCTTTATGGTTTAGATTCTAGATCAGTTAATATAAACAATGCTAGAATTAATTCACAAATCGCAAAAGTAAAGATTAATTTAGAAAATAAAACAATTAACTCATTTAACACTAAAATAGATAGAATAATAACTCAAACGCCTTTTCCTTCAAAATTAAAATCAGAAAAACTAATAGGACCAATCTTAGAAAACTTCTTAGAAAAAGCATACAATCTCTTAGAAAAGTCATTAACAATAATAACTCAAAATCCTAGTTTATTATTAAAACTTGCTGAAAAAAACTTTAATTTAATTAAAAAATTAGAAGTTAAACATGGAAGTCAGAACTATTTTATTTTCATTTTTAACAAAAAAGAATGACTACAAAACATTTATATACAGGTGAAAGCTCCAGAAAGCTTAAATATCGGCATTATAAGCCTTAAAAACACAATTGGAGGTGTGACAAATGTCATTAATAGTAAAAGCACAAATAAAAGAGCATGCAAAAGACCTAAACGTAGCAGGTGATTTTGCAGAAGCATTAGATAAAGAAGTTGCTACTTTAATTGCAAAAGCAGTTGAAAGAGCAAAAGCTAATGGAAGAAAAACAATTCAATCAAGAGATTTATAATCTCTTTTTTTCTTTTTCTTTTAATCAAAAACTATTTATATCTTTCTTAATTCTCTATTTTTATAAAATGAATCTAGACCGAAAAATAGAACAAATTATGCTCAATGCATTAAAAGTTAACCTTGGGCATTCACCTGGAGAAAATGTTGTGATTGTAACGCAAAGATGGGAACCTTCCCTAGGAGAAAAATCAAGGCCGACGATAGAAAAGTCTATAAAATTATGTGAACATCTACATAGTGTATATAAATCTATAGGAGTACCAACTACATTTTTAACATATATTCCGAAAGAACCGGGTAGTGGAGTAAATCCTACAAGAGATTTATATGCTCAATTTGAGGCTTATGAAGCTAAATTAGGGATTCCTCAAATAGTAATTGCTCCCTGTGCATATTCAATAACTCACACTGCTTGGAGAAAACAACAGTGCGAAAAAGGTTCAAGAATAGCAACGATGTCTAATTCTTCCTTAGCAATGTTCCAAGTGGGGGGGCCTTTTGATTTTCAAGGAGATTATGATAAAGTAGTCAGAGAAACTAAAGAGACTGCAGAAAAATTAAGATCTAGCGAATACGTAAGAGTAACTGGGCCAAACACAGATATTGTAATAAATATAGATAGAAATTTAGTAATCCTAAGCACTGGCCATCTTACAGAACCCGGAAAATATGGAAATTGGTTAGGCGCAGAAGCTTTTGCTGTGCCAGTCCATCTTGGAAACTCTTATGGTTACTTCCTTGTCCCAAAAGGATGGGGAGGAATAGAACAATTAAAATATGCAGCTAGTTTTCATATAGAAGGTGGAAGATTCATTGACGTAAGACCAATAGAAGATTCTCAAAAAGCCAGAGCATGGATAGATGAAAATGTAAAACCAAGAATTTTCAATAAGCCCGGACATGATATTGTAGCAGAACTAGGAATTGGGATTAACCCCTCAATTAGTGATGATTACTTAACTCATAATTGGAGCTTAGCAGTTGCTGAGAAAAAAGGAGGAACGGTCCATGTTGCCCACGGAAATAGCAAAGCAATGGGTGGTCAAAATGATGTCGAAATCCATCAAGATTTTGTAATTCTTAACGTAGATAAAATAAAATTTAATTATCAACCATAAACTATTTATTCTACCTTAAATTTACATCTTTATGAAATCTAAAGGTACAAGAGCAGAAAGAGAACTTTTCC
>VGKO01000067.1 GCA_016867035.1 Candidatus Pacearchaeota archaeon | reverse complement strand
TTAATGCAACTAGATTATTAACTAAAGTTTTTTCCGCAAGAACGTTTTTCCTTAAATCTTCAAGCACCATTCTATTTAATTAAAGCAGCAATTTTATTTTGAATATCCAACACAGAACCTTTATATATCTCAAATTTTTCTGCATCTTTTGCTTCATAAGCCTGATTAAGCCCATTAAAACTATTTTGCAAAGTTCGAACTAACTGAAATAAAAGCATAAGATTATCCTCGTCCATGTTCCCCTTTTGTTAAGAACAAAAGGATATTCTTATTTATAAACCTTGAGAAATTCTTATTGTATAACCCCAAAAGCCTTGAGTACTGATTCTGAATTTTTATAGTAATGATTAACAATCTCTTGAATTTCTTTATAATTAGAAATTTTTCTTTTAACTAATTCATTTAGTAATAAAGTTCTATTCCTAAATTCTTTTTCTAATTCCTCAATTGTAAAACCATATCTTTTAGATATTTTTTCAAAAACATGGCTTGATTTCTTAAAATAAAACTTATTTTCTCTAGAATTCCAAACAAAAGGCGTATTTGTTATAGCCACACCATCAGGATTAACATTAACTATCTCTACAATTTCGCGAAGTTTTCTTGTTTCTTGCTTGCCTATAACTGCATGAGTCATGATAGTAACGCAGTCAATAGTATTAATTAGAGTAGGCGATAAATTAATCGGCGGAGTTTCCAATCTTTTAATTAAAGTATCAACCGAATCTGCGTGAATAGTGCTAATTGAAGAATGTCCAGAAGCCATTCCCTGAAATAAAACACTTGCTTCCTCACCCCTTACTTCTCCAACAATTACATAATCAGGATTTTGCCTAAAAGAACTTTTAAGTAAATTAAAAAGACTAACCTCTCCGACATTTCCAATTCCAACAGAACTTCTAGCAACACTAGGAAGCCAGTTTTCCCTAAATAAACTAAGCTCGCGAGTATCTTCAATAGAAACAACCCTTGATTCAGGAGGTATAAAAAAAGCTATTGCATTTAATAAAGTAGTTTTACCAGAAGCAGTTCCTCCTGCAATTAAAATATTATTCTTATATTGTATTAAAATCCAAAGATAAGCCAACATTTCAGGACTTAAAGTACTAAAATTAATCAATTGCGTAGGAGTCCAAGGAACTTTAGTAAATTTACGAATTGTAAATGTAGGCCCCCTCGAGCTAATTTCAGCAGTATAAGTTGCATTAACTCTGCTTCCATCAGGCAGACTACCATCCATGATAGGAGTAGCATAAGAAATATACTTTCCACATCTCTGGCTTATTTTTTCAACAAAACTAGTCAATCTATCAACTTCCTTAAAAATAATATTTGTCTTAATATTTTTATAGACTCTATGAACAATATAAATTGGAGTATTAGCCCCATTACATTCTACATCTTCAATAAAATAATCTCTCATCAAGGGTTCTATCTCATTTAAACCAACAAAATCCCTATAAAGATAATAAAAAATTTTATAAAAATCATCCTCACTAACCACGAGCCCTAATTGATCTATTAAATCTCTAGCCGTTTTGTTAATATAATTAACAAGAGCTTCAGGAGTATTATCCACAATTATATTTATATTAATCATCTCAACCAAAGCATCCCCTATTTTCTTTAGTAAATCTTTTTGATTCTGATTTAAAATAGGCTCCTCAACCTCATAGCATAACTCCCTTTCAACAGGATTCCAATAAATATGTACTGAAACATAGGGTGCTAGAACAACATACCTTACATCTACTTGTGTTTTATCTTTAAGAGTAGGTAATGGTGGTATAGATGAAACTAATTTTATTTTTATCTCTTGCATTTTATACTATTTTAAAATTTAAGTTAGTTGAATTATCCAAGGGTGCATTAATTTTTCCATTATTTTCTACTACTAGCTTATAGCCAACAGGAGAAGCGCTAAGAGTTTTATTTTCTTTCCCGTAATTAAATGTTACATTTAAAGAGTTATAATTTAAAGAAAGAAATATATCATAAAGCTTGTTTCTTTCAGAAGTAGAAATACTAACCTCTCCTTGTTTTGCACTCTGTCCTGGTTCGCTATATTTTAAACCTGAACCTTTTAAAACAAAAATTAATTCTTTTCTAAAAGGAGAAATAATATACTCCCCTTTTTTAAAAGCCAAATCAATTTCTCGAGTATTTCCTGCTGCAACAAGAATACTTGAAATTTGTTCATCTATTTTATTAAGCCCATTCATAGCCTGAATAATAAGAGTTTTATCATTCATCTGATTTATTTTAGGAACAACAA
>VGKO01000066.1 GCA_016867035.1 Candidatus Pacearchaeota archaeon | reverse complement strand
TCTAGAAGGAGAAATAATATACTCCCCTTTTTTAAAAGCCTTTTTTATCTGACGACTATTGCCTGCTGCAACCATGGTGCTAGAAATTTGTTCATCAATTTTATTTAAAGAATTAATGGATTGAATTATCAAAGACTTATCATTCATTTGATTTATTTTTGGTGTAACTATGGATAAAAGAATTCCTATTATAGTCAAACCTATAAGCGTGTAGATTACGGTTTCTATCCAAATTTGTCCTCTTTTTTTAAACATATTAAAGATAAATAAAGAGAGTTTATAACTTTATTGTTTACTCTCCTTTATTACTTGCCTCATTACCACTTTTGCTATCAATCTTTCTACAAATCTTAAGTAATCGGAAGCGTTGTCCTTGTAGGAATCTCTTTTTCATCAACTTGTTTACATACACTTCCCTCTACGCTTCCCCCTCCTATTATTGGTGCAATAATAACTTTAGTAACAGGATTAGCTATGCTACTTGTGATTCTATAAGTTTTAGATTCTCCTGGCGCTGGAAGAACAATAGTGTTTTCTAAAAGCAAACTAGTTCCAGAAAATCCTTTAACAAATTTCACATCTGTTGTTGCTTCATTATTTTTTAAAGTTACACTCTTAAATTCTGAACCATCACCATAAGCTATATTAAAACCAACCAAATCTAAATCTTTTGTTCCTCTTTCAACATTTACATATACCAATTTATCACCGCTAGAAGGATTATGATAAAAAGTCCAACCATTTTCTAAATTAATCTCCAGTTCTCCCAAAGTTTTAAAGCACTCTGTTCCCTTTAGATTAGTTCTTACCATATTCAAGATAAAAGCAGACAAAATAGCAACAGCAGCGATTCCTACAAGTATAATTAAAATTGTAGTAATAATCTCAGACTGAGCTCTTTTCCTAGTAGATTTAAAATAAAAGTTTTTTTGCATCTTGATAGAACATTAAATTTAATTTATGCTAAACCAATATTTTTTTGGACATTCATATTCCTGTATTTCATTATTCTTAGAATTTCCCAATAAAATGGGAATTAATTTACTACCTGAAGCGCCAGTAACCGAAATAGTTTTAGATTCTCCAGGATTAATAGCCTGAGCTATTTCTTGAGCACTCGAGCTTCCTGCAGAAGAAGAAACTAATTTAAATTTATAGATAGGAACATCCGCCCGATTGGTTATGAGCAAGCTTCCAGAATTAATAGCGGCTTCAATTTTAATTTTATCGCAAGCTCTTTCTATAGGTTCTCCAAATTTAACTAAACCTTCCTTAACAAAACCCCTAGCCCAAAGAAAAATAATTGCTGCAAGCACAACCGCAAGCAAAACAAGAAGGATTGTAGTTATTATAGGACTAAGCCCCTTTTTTGAATCTTTAGCAAACATAAATAAATATATATCCTTGGGTTTATAAAGATTTTTAGAAGAAAGTTTACCAAAGAAAAGCAAGATAGCAAACCCAAGCAAGGTTTAAATACAAAAAAATACTATTAAAAGCATGAAAAAAGAGAGAAAAGCCCAAAGAGGCATTTTAATAAAAAATTTAATGAACTCCAAGAGAGGACAATTCTATCTAATCGCTGCCGCAATAATCATTGCAATCCTAATTGCTCTAACAAGCACAAGCAACCTTGTTGTTACCAAAAACAACCAAGCCCAAGTCGAATTAAGAGTAGATCAAATTAATAGTGAAGCAGTCAATCTAATAAATTACGCCTACACTAATCGCTTAAATGATAACCAACTCCAAGCAAAGATAGAAGAATTAGGAAACACCTTTTCAGAATATATATCTGCCTCTAATCCTGAACAATTCGGATTATATATTCTCTATGGTAAGGTAGAACACCAAGCCTTAAAAGATCAAAAGTTAAATGGTGCTTCTTATGTACAAAAAAATTCAGGAAGTGTTAATTTAGATAATATGCAAGTAACTCAAACTAATGATATTGTAATGACAGATATAATAAGTAATGTTTATACAGAAGGTTCAAAACAATACATAAATGTAACAATCTCGGGAAGGATATACAAAGCCGAAGTTTCAAATAATAATTTTATGATAGTTTTAACTACTAGCGATGGTTTTAGCAATTATGTTAGTACTAACATTCAAAATTAATATTAAATAAAAGATGCAAAAAATAAAAATAAACCAAAACAAGAAAGCCTTAAGCGAAATGGTTTCTTACATACTTTTAGTAGTAATCGCCCTAGGACTTGCAGCAGGAGTTTTTGCATGGTTAAGGTCACAATTGCCTGCTGAAAATGAACAAAAATGTTCGGAAGATGTTGCAATCACAATTCTAAGCTATAGTTGTGATAAAAACAATCCAGCAA
>VGKO01000065.1 GCA_016867035.1 Candidatus Pacearchaeota archaeon | reverse complement strand
AAAAATTATCAGTCCATATAGCTGAATTTTCTTTTATTGGAATTAAATGATCTTTAACTGCATCTTCAAATTTATTATTTTCTTTTTTATATCCTTTAAAATATTCGCTCGGTTTTCTTTTTGTTATTTCTTTGTTAAGGCTAGAAGGTATAAAACAAAAGTTGAGAATGGTGTTCACTTCTTTATTAGTTTTATTATCTAAAATCTTCTTAGGAAAAATATGATGTTTTTCTGGACTATTTAGAGAAGACAAATAATCTTTATCTAAAATTATAGGTGTATTATCTTTAAAGCTTACGGGATTTTTTTTAGCTAGTAAACACAAAACATTTTTTTTTAAGGCGGCCTTTCCACCTATTGTTGTCTTAAGTAATTTTTCATAATTTATTTTAACAGGGTAATTTATAGAAACAGTTTCATTGCTAATAATCTTATCAAAAATTGCTCTATCCTCGCTCATTCTGGTTAAGGTAGAGCTACTATATCTTTCAGAAAAAGTACATCTCCAGAACCATTCTCTTATTTTATTGTTCTGTGATTCAGTCATTGTTTTAGAATGATAATAGAAGTATGCTATAAGAGGAATTATCCCCGGATAAGGGATAATGGAGAAAGTTTTTACACCAAGATTATTTTTCATATAATCTACAGACTTTTTGATAGACTCAACTATAGGTTTCCAATTATCCCTAAAATCTTCTTTTTTTAATTGTAGTTGATAAGCCCTATTGCAATGTTTATTCTTTATTAAAGAAGTTGTTTGAACAAATATTTCATTAACTAACTCCTCGAAAGTATTTGAGAATTGTTTGTTTGCTTCTTCAATTTCTTCAAAAAGCTTAAATGACTCATCCCAAGTATTTGCGACCACTAGATCGAATAAGTCTAGTCTTTTACCCCCTTGATTTAATCTTTCAAATATTTCACATACTTGTTCAATATTTTTATCTTTGACAATGATTATAGAAAAAGGGTAATTATTAAATTTTTCACGACATCTTTGAAAATTTTTCTTTCTTGCATCATTTTCTAATTTGTTATATATTTCAAAATTATTTTCCCCCATTATATCCTTAAATGGGATAAATCTTATATGGTCTCCTTTTCTAGCTAGAAAAATTTCCTTATCTAAATCAAAACAAATCTCATAATAATTTGCCCTTCCTATCTTTAAGCCCTTAATTGCAGAATATAAGCTCGTAATTCTTTGTTGCCCATCTAATATAAATGTAAGTTCTGTATCAGTATCTGAGTGCCTTATCTCTAAATCCGGGATATCTCTATAGAAGATATTATATTCCTTGGGGGAAACCCAAAAAAAGAAACTACCAATTGGAAAATCTTTATACATACTATCTAGTAATTTTATTACTCGTGTTCTTTCCCAAACAAAATCCCTCTGAAATTGTGGAATTCTTAATTTTCCTCGAGCCACATCACTGATAAGATCAGATAATGGCCACTGATCAACTTTTATATGCTTGGTTTCCATATTATCTCCATCTATTCCCAATTTATAAAACTACTTTTTATTTAATGGTTTATCCCAGTAAGGACTTTTACATTTGGGACAGACAACAGGAGTATCTTCGCTTCTTGTTATCCATTCATGCCCACATCTCTCGCATTTGCACTCATAAACCCTGATTTCTTTCTTGCTCACAATAATACAATCTGATTATTACTTTAAATACTTTACTATAGTAATATAGCATAACCGAAAGATTTAAATAGATATATACCTATAGTATATTATCATAGGTATATAGAATGGAAAAAGAAATTATTTGTGAAAAATGCAACGGAAAAAACATTAAGAAAGACGGAGTCAGAGAAACAAAAAACAGAAGCAAAGTTCAAAGATATAAGTGCAAGGATTGTTTTCATAGATTTTCAATAGATGATGGTTTTTGGAAAATGAAAAACCACGAGAATAAAATCACTTCTTGCATGAATATGTATTATGCTGGAATGTCTTTAAGAAAAATACAAGAGCATTTGCAGATGTTTGCTCCTAAAAATTCTCATTATTCTACTATCTATCGCTGGATTGTAAAATACGCAAACATGATCGGCACATTAACAGATAATATTCAAATTAAGTCTGGAAAAGAATTAATGTCTGATGAAATGGAATATCATAGGTTAGGAGAACAGAATTGGTTTGTAGATGTTATGGATACTGAAACTCGTTTTGTGGTTGCTTCTGATTATATGAAAAGTAGGACAATAGAAAATTTAACTAAGGTTCTAAAGAAAGGAAAGTTGGCAACAGGAGAACAGATTAAAGTAGTTACAACAGATGGCTTACAAGGTTATGAAAGAGTTTTAAAGAAAAGTTTTGGGCTTAAAACTCACTGGAACCACAAAAGCCCAATTATTCATAATGTAGTTATAGCATCTTTT
>VGKO01000064.1 GCA_016867035.1 Candidatus Pacearchaeota archaeon | reverse complement strand
GTTTCTCAAGTTCGGAGCAGAAGCATTAAGCGATGCAGAACTCTTCGCTATAATTTTGAGAACTGGAAGTAAAGGCGATAATGTTATAGAAATGTCTAATAGATTAATAAGTAAATTTGGGCTTACAAATTTATTTGATTCTTCATTAAAGGAACTTCAAGAAGTAAATGGAATAGGCCCAAATAAGGCAATGCAGATTCTATCTATAGCTGAATTAAGCAAGAGGTATGAAAATGAAAAAAGCGGAGTTAATAAAATAAATAAAATAACTTGTGCGGAAGATGTCTTTAAATTATTTCATAGAAGATTAAGAGATAAAAAACAAGAGCATTTTTTCATCTTAATGCTTAACAGCCAAAACAACATTATAGCAGAGCAGGAAATATCTAAAGGTGTTCTTGATGCAGCTATAATTGATCCAAGAGCAATTTTCAATCCGGCTATAAAAAATTCAGCTTCAAAGATTATCCTTAAAAATAATCATCCATCTGGGAATCCTGAGCCCAGTCAAGAAGATCTCGATATAACAGAAAAGATAATTAAATCGGGAGAAGAAATTAGTATAAAAGTCTTAGATCATGTTTTAATCGCTAAAGATGGGTGGTGGAGTTGGAAAGAAAGATAATCTAATTTAATGAAGTCAATAATTCTTCTTTAAACTTATTTTCATCAGATTGATTAAAGAATGGAACTCCTATAACTTTATACTTCTTTGTTTCAATAAACTTAGTAAGCCCTTTTGATTCAAACATTTCTTTTATCTCTATCAGTAACTTTTCTTTCCATTCATCTGTCTTCTCCAAAAACTTCCCTTTTGGTTCAATAAATATCTGATAAGTAACTTCTTTTCCATCTTTGCCCTTCATGAATAGAACAAAATCTGGAGCAAAGGCTCTCCCATCACTAAAGTTGTATATAACAAAATGAAGTTCATTTCTAAGCAAAAAGATTTCCTTATATTTACTTTTGAATTCTTCTTTAATTAATCTATCAATGAATTCAACACAGGCCTTTTCTTCAGAGGTTCCATAATTTGCATTAAATCCATACCACTCCTTTTCTCTTATGAAACTCTCCTGACCATTTTCTCTTTCAGATCCAGCTTCAATCTTTATAACCTTATTATAAAATACTTCATTGATCTTACTTGAAAAGAATTCCTTACTTCCCCGATAATCAACCATGTTGTTCTTTAGTTTTTCTTCAATTTCATCTAAAATAGCTACTACAGCCTTAAACTTATTCTCATTAGAAATACTGTATAAATCTTCTGCAGAGCCAGTAAAATTGATCTTAATGTCCGCAAGATTTTCACTACTTTCAATAAAATCATTAATCGATTTTACTTCAGGAAAATATTTTTTAATATTTTCAAATTTAAAGAATTCTTTTTTGGAGAGTGCATTCTTGAATATATGCTTATCAATATTTTTTACCTGAATTGTTTGCGACTCTTTAGCTATGTAAAGATTATCATACCTCTCATCAGTTAGAGCTTCAGTTACTTTTCCCTTGTAGGTTAGTATTTCATATCTAAAGTCTTTTTCTTTAACTCCCAGATCTGCAAAAGAACTGACATAAGAATAATCATTTGCTATTTTTTTATTTAGGAATATCTCCCCATTCTTGAAAAAGCCAGTTTTCTTGAATTCTTCTTTTAACTTTAATTCTTTTTCAATTGTCTTATCATCCATTATTCCCTCTTGCACTAAAGCATTCTTAAGCTCAGAGATATATCTTGATTCATTCCAGCTATGAAAATGTAATTCTTCTATTATCCTTAATTCATTGCTTAAATCTTCATCGAACTTTCTAAGGAATTTTTCTTTGTCAGTAAATTTAAAAGGAAAATATCTAGCTCCTCTTCCAATTAGTTGTGCTTCAGAGATAGTTGAAGGAGAAATTCCTCCTTTTGTAGATCCTCCAGAAGCCTGGCCTTCATAAAGTCTTACAATATCAAATAAATTTAATACATCCCAGCCTTCATTCAGTTTTTGAACAGTGAAAATCGCCCTAATTTGATTATCTGATTTCTCAAGTGTATTTATTAATATTTGATTTTCTTCTAAGGATTTATCATCATTCATACTAATACATTTATTTTCAGCAAAGCTAATTTTTAATCTTTGAATAAGCAAGTCTATTGTTGTTTTTTCTTTATCCCAGAACTCAAATGCTTTCTTAATCTCTTTGATATCTGTTTTCTTCTTAACTTCTTCTATATCCTTTTTTGATAGATTATCTATTAGATTATGAAAGAATTCTTTATTTTCTTCAGATTGTTCAATAGTTTTTTGTGCTTTAAATAAAATGACTGGTTTTAGCTGAATTCCATATTTGCTGGCTATATCTTGTCTATATTGATTAAGTATAACTGCTAGCAGGATTCTTCCTTTTTTATCAGTATCCCC
>VGKO01000063.1 GCA_016867035.1 Candidatus Pacearchaeota archaeon | reverse complement strand
TTTTTTTGTGAAATCTTTTTTTCTTACTTCGAAATTAGGTTTCCAAGATACCTCAAAAATAGGATAACTAGAGCCTTTTACATCTTGGCTTAAGGAAAATAAATGGCCAACCGCGCAAGCGACTATAATATTGTTACCATCACGATTAAATTCATAGTAGGGTATTCCATTATCGCTATATTTTTTATCTCTTCCTTTTGATAAGGCAGCCGCGATTTTAGCGGCTGCTTGGGGTTTTTCAGTTATAATTAATATAGAATTGCCTTTTAGGTTTTCGGTTTTTGAGCTGGTTTTTATTAATGTTTCTTTAACTTTATTGTTTGGGGTTCTTTCTTCTATTTTTTCAATTAAAGTATTTTTTGTCTTTTTGGTTTTAGTTGGTTGCTTTTTGGGTTTTTTACTGGCTGGTTTTTCTATAGTTTCTATTTGTTCGCGAGTTAATCTTGGCTTTACTTCTATCTCTATGGTTTGCTTGGGTTCTATAATTGGAATAAATTCGTTTCTTGTATCTCGAAGCTTTTCTTTCTCACTTTTATAGATTTTTTTGGCTGTTGCTCTTGTAGGGATGTCTTCTTGTTCTAGAGTTACTTCATTTTCAAGCGGGTCTTTGCTTTTTTTTAACATAACTCCCTTATGATTTGGGGGTTTTTATATTCTTTTAAATAAGAAGTCTTCTATAATCTAAGTTTGGGCCTTGAAATCGCGAGCAAACTCTTTGCAATTCACTTTCAGATATTTTTGAAGCTGCACAATAACCTATTGCTTTTCTTGCAGAATCTTCTGCTTCTTTAGAAGAAAAATGAATATCTAAATCAAAAGATGTTTCTTTATCTGCTTCTTTTCTTACTCGTGCATTTAATAATAAGGTATCCCAGTTTGAATAATGCAAACTTTCTACACCTTCAAATACTACTCTTCCTGTATAAATTCGTGGTTTCTTATTTTCTTCTTCTAATGCTTTTAGAGCCTCTAAATAATTTTCTACTGTAAGTCTATCGGGTGTGTTTAATGGTTCTAATGGAACAACTTCCCAATTCGGTTCTGGTGGAAAATCTCTAACACCTACCACCATTGGAAGGACAAAATCTTTTCCAAATAGAGTTTGAAGAAAAAGCCTTAATTCTCTTGGACTTGAGAAATCTTGAATTCCTTTATGTCTTAGTGCAAATAACTCTTTTTCATCCATAAAATTTTATCTTATTTTGGATTTATTAAGATTGTTGTGCTTAAGTATCTAGAAAACTCTGAAATTGCTTAGATTTCGAAAATCCTGCCGCGCTTGCCAACATTAATTACCTTGGTCTTGCCAATTTTTTCTTCTGCACCCTCAAGTTCATGTATGTGTCCGGCTAAGAATAAATCTGGCTGTAATTTATCTATGGCTTTTCTTACGCCATCACTGCCTGGAATTCCGGATAACTCTGATTTTGTTCCGGCCGCATGAATATGGGAAATCATTATCTTTTTCTCAAGATTCTTAATTTTTTCATGCTGTTTTCTTAAATGACTAAAGGTTTTTTCATCATCAGGATACAAATTCCAATCAGCACTCCCTATTCCAAATATTCCTACTCCTTTATAGGCTACATAATTCTTTTCCAGATTCTTTATTCCATATAAACCTGCTAGATTTTCTGCATCTTCTTCTGTTTCCCAATTTCCTGGAACAAAGACAACTTTTTTCTTTTTATCTATAAAAGGTTTAATAATATTCTTAGTTTGAACAGGGCCAGTGATATCGCCAATTAGAATTACTAGATCTACATTTTCTTTCTCGGCTCTTTCAGCTAGTTTTTTACTTACACTTGATTCGCCATGAAAATCTCCTGCTGCAAGAATCTTTAGCTTTTCTCCTTTTTCTTTTAAACTATTATTTCTTTCCATATTGTTCTATAAAAGATAGTACTTTATTTAAAACTTCTTGAATATCTAAACTTGAGGTATCTAATACAAAATCATACTGCGATTTATCATAAGGATTTAAATTATAATATAGTTTATATCTTTTTATATCTGAATTAAAACGTTCATGCCATTTTGCAAGTGCACTTTCTTCTGTTTCAGCACCATCTTCTGTTCTATTATGTTCTTTTATTCTTTTTGCACCAATCTCCGGGTTTACATCTAAAAATATTTTTATTGAATTGGGTATAAAATGATAACTCAATCTTCCATCAATAATAAAATTGTCTTCTTTTTTACTTATTTCTATCTGCCAGTTATCTGCATCTTTGTCAGTAAAATCTTTTTTCTCTCCGAGCGCATTTAATTCATGGATAGTCAAGCCCATTCTTTTAGCCATTTCCCTTCTAAAGTTGCCAACACTATATCGTTTAAGCTTAAGTTTCTCTGCTAGTAAGTCTGCAATAGTGTTTTTACCAGAACCCGGTGTTCCTGAAATTGTTATTATCATCTTTTTATTTTCCG
>VGKO01000062.1 GCA_016867035.1 Candidatus Pacearchaeota archaeon | reverse complement strand
ATAAGACAAGTTAATAGTTTTGATGCAACAAACAAAGATGAAATAAACATCTGCTTTACTACAATTCATAAACTCCATAATGATTTAAATTTGGATAAAGAGAATTCCTTAACAATGAACTATTTTAAAGATAAGAAAATAGTTCTTCTCTCGGATGAAGCTCATCATTCTCAAGCCGCAACAAAGCAAAAAACTCTTGAAGAAGAAAGAAACTGGGAAACAACAGTTCAGAGAATTTTTGAAAAAAATTCAGAGAATCTACTTTTAGAATTTACTGCAACAATGGGCATTGAAAATGATGCAGATATAAAAGAAAAATATCTTGATAAGCTGATATTCAAATACGATTTAATCGATTTTAGAAATGATGGATTTTCTAAAGAGCCAGAAATATTCAAAGTAGATGAAGATAAAAAATATAGAATTCTAACCGCAGTTTTAATAAATCAATATAGGCAAGATATTGCTCAAACTTATGCAGCTAAATTCAGAGATTCTGAAAACCTAAGCAATTTCAAACCAGTTATTTTATTTAAAGCTACTAAAACAATTGATGATTCAAAAGAAAATGAGAAAATCTTTCATGAAATAATTGGAAATTTAACAAATAAAGATTTAGAGGATATAAGAGACAGAATAAGTCATCCAATTATTAAAAAGATATTTGATTTTTATAAAAAAGAAGGCATTAGCATTTCTGACTTAATTAAACAAAAGATAAAAGTAAACTTTTCTAAGAAACATTGCATAAATGTTAATGAAACAGATTTAGAGAAAAAAAGCATAAAAAAAGAAGATGAAGAAGAAGTAATAACTCAGCAAAATTTGCTTAATTCCTTAGAAGAAAAAAACAATAAAATAAGAGTAATTTTTGCAGTTCAAAAATTAAATGAAGGTTGGGATGTTCTTAATTTATACGATATTGTAAGGATCTCAGAAAAACAAGCTTCAGGAGGAGGAACAGAAGGTGGAATAGCAAAGGCTACAATTTCAGAAGCTCAATTAGTCGGAAGAGGAGTTAGATATTTCCCCTTTAGACTAGAACCCGCCCAAAAAAGAAATCTTCGAAAATATGATGAAGAAAATCATGATTTAAGAATATTAGAGGAACTATATTTTCATTGTCATCCTGGAGATAAAGGAAGGTATATTGCAGAATTAAAAAAAGCTTTTGAAAGAGAGGGGCTGGGGGATACTGGACTAGAAGATAAAGAAATTAAACTAAAAGAATCTTTCAAGAAAACAACTTTTTATAAAACTGCTAAAATTTATTTAAATAAACCTATTTTGAAAGATACTTCAAAAATACAATCTTTTGCTGATATGGGCTTTACAGATAAAAATATTCCTTATGAAATTTATTCAGGAGTAGGCGAAACTAGCAAAGCCTTAGATAGCGAACATTATGACAATTCTAAAATAATTAAGAAACCTAAAACAATGAAGATTTTAGATATTTATAAGTCTGATCCCCATATAATAAAAAATGCGATTGCAAAGGTATTTGAATTTGGTAATGAAAAAAGAGGATTAAAAAAATACCTTCCTAATTTAGAATCTACCAGAGATTTATTAGAAAAACCAAAATTACTTGCAGACATTAATATTGATTTTATGATTACAGAAAAGGATTGGAATAATATTTATAATAAAGATAAATTAAAGGCAGTTATTTTTGTTTTAGAAAAGATAAAAGAAGCATTGATTAATAATTATTCAAGATATGAAGGGTCTAAAAACTTCTTTGCAAAAAAAGCATTTGGAGAAGAAAAAGAGGGGGCTATTTTCTTTGATAAAACAATAAGAGTAAAAAAGAACTCTGAGAGATCTAAGGGGGACCAAGATTATCTTAAAGATAAAGAATGGTATGTATTTGACTCAAATTATGGAACTGACCAAGAAAAGTTCTGTGTTAAGTTTATAGAATTTTTAATGGAAAATAATAAATTAGATGATTTTGAAGAAATTTATCTAGTTAGAAATGAACTTCATTTAAAGATTTATGATTTTGATGATGGACAACCATTTAGTCCAGACTTTGTTTTATTTATGAAAACTAAAACAGGAAAAGAAGTTAATTATCAAATCTTTATAGAACCTAAGGGGGCACAATACAAGGGGCATGATGGAACTTTTGAAACTGGCAAAGAAGCTTGGAAACAAAAATTCCTAAAAAAATTAAAAGAAACGGCTAAGATTGAAGATTTAACTAAATTTGAAGGTAAAAAATTTAGCATTATTGGAGTAAGATTCTATAATAAAGACAATGAAAATGAATTCGAGGATGATCTATTTAAATCTTTGAAGAATAAAACATGACACCCATCAAACTTTCCCCCTCAAAACTAAACCTTTTCTTAGAATGTCCTCTGTGTTTTTGGCTTGCTGAACACGGAGTTCATAGGCCATCAGGACCATTTCCATCACTTCCTGGAGGGATGGACAGAAAACT
>VGKO01000061.1 GCA_016867035.1 Candidatus Pacearchaeota archaeon | reverse complement strand
ATTAATGTTGGGGAAAGACTTGTGTATGATGCAACTGGAAATGTTAGTGATGTTGCTCTTAGTTATCTTGGAAGCGAGAACCTGTATGGAAATTATGCGGGTAGGGTTAATGAATATCATCCTGATTTTGCAGATACTTATTTATTGAAAGTTTTAGATCTATTTGGAAATGTTCTTGGCGAGTATAGTTTTGGAACAGGATTAATAACTTTTTATGATAATTTTGGTAATGAAACCGACCCCGGTGGGATAATGCTTGATGATGAAGGACAAACTTCTGTCGTTTTTCCTTATTTTTCAAATGCCAGAAGAGTTATAGTTTATTTTAATGGAACAGAAAAAATTAATCAAGCCGTATCTTTCTCTTGTGAAAGGAATTGTGTTTTGGAAGATGAAATTGGTTCGAGTAATGGTTTTGGGCAAGTTCCCTACACTAAATGTTGTTCGGGTTTACAAAAAATTGTTACTGAAGAGCATAGCACTGATTATGAAAATTGGTATGATTTTGTTTGTGTTAAATGTGGGGATGGGGTTTGTTCACAATATGAGGATTATCGTTCATGTTGGGAAGATTGTACTCCAAGTTTTACTTGTTCTTATGGAACTGTTCCAGGAGAGTATGGTTGTGTTGAACCCGGAAGTTGTGGTGATGGAATTACTCAAATCGAATTAGGGGAAGAGTGCGATGGCGAAGAGAATTGTACAGGTGATTGTTATTGGGTAATTGAATTAAACGAAACTGTTAACGAAACAATTTATTCTTGCAAAGATTATGATGGTTTTCTTCCATTTTTTAGAAGCTTATTTGTAAAGAGTTTTGTTTTGGCTAATGATAGTACTTATTATGATTCTTGTAGAGATGAAAATAATGTAATGGAAAATTATTGTGGTTTTGATTTAAGATTTGATTTTTGGAATATAAAAAGAATATTAAAAAATACAACTCGAGAATGTGAAAATGGATGTTATAATGGAAAATGTTCACAAGCACCAGTAGTTGTTTATCCTATTTCCGGGCTTGGTTGTTCTAGTGATTTAGATTGTTATTCTAATCAATTCTGCGAGTTTGAAGATTGTTTTGCATCTCAAGGAACTTGTACTAGACTGCCTCAGAATATAACTGCTTCTTGTACTGGAAAAATTGAAGCTGATTGTATCTCTACTCCTGGTTGTAATGTTAGTTATACTTTTGGAACAAATTGTAATGCTAATTCTGCTATAACTACTGAATCTTCTTGTTTATCTCATACAGGATGTGTTCCCCATTATTCTAATCCTGCTCAAACCTTAGATTGCTCGAGATTTGGTGGTTATTTAGGTTTTGAAAGTGATTGTGTTGCTCAATCGGGATGTACTCTTAATACCACTTATGTTGATGATTGTGATGGCAGAATTGATTGGGTTACAGAATATGGCGAGAATGCTCCTTGGTTGTGTGAAGGGCAACAGCCTACCGGACCGAATGGGATTTATGCTTGTCATTGGAATGCTTCAAGTTCTAAATGTTATGGGGCTGAAAAGACCGCTTATGCTTCTTGTTTAGGAACTTATTTTGAGCCTGCTTCGGGGTATAGTTATTGTACGGGTTTTTATAATACTGGTAATTATTTGGGTTGTAATGGGTTATCTCAAACTCTTCCATCTTCTGCTTTTGATACTTCGGAGGTTTGTGGTTGTGATGATGTTACATATACTAATGATTATTTTAGATTAATTAATAAAATGTCTAAGAAAAAGAATAGTGCATGTGGTGCCGGATTTGCTTTAGACTTGCCTCCCGAACCTGAAGAACCTAATCCTCTTTAATTATTATTTTATTGTAATCTGTTTATAGCAATTCTTTTAAACTCTAGTTTTATTATTAATTAATGGATAGAAGGGGGTTTGGTTTTTTGTTTAGTTTATTTGTTATTTTATTTATTAGTTTTTTTATTTTTTTGCTTAGTTTTTCATTTGTTTCTGCAGGTTTAATCTCAAGCTCAGGAAGTATTGTTAGTGATGGGCCCTTGTATGATATTAATCTTGAAGGGGGTTGCGGCGGAGGGGAATATTGCTATGGCGACTCTTATTGTTCTGATTATTCAGACTCTTGGGATTGCGAGAGTAACGGATGTACTTGGGTGATAGAAGAATCAGGTGATTGTGGTGTTGCTTCAATTATTGGGGATTATAGTTATAATGCTCGATGGAATTTTAGAAATGATAAAGGGAATAAAACTGGAAGCGCCACAATTTCTTATAATAATATTAATTATAATATTCAATGTACTAACGGGATCTGTACGCAAACTAGAACAGATGATAGAGGAACAGTTACGGAAGAAATAGGTTTTCCATTAGATTCTTATGTTTTTAATAAAGATGCGGGATGGTTTGTTGACTTTTTTTCAAGTCAATTTGAATGTACAATGGGGCTTTGCGGAGGTTCAGCAATTAATGTTAAAGAAAATTTAGATACAAGTAAAGCTGTTGTGAA
>VGKO01000060.1 GCA_016867035.1 Candidatus Pacearchaeota archaeon | reverse complement strand
GCGTGTTTTTAATTTTTTCTTTCCAAACCTCTTTTGCTAGAAAATCGCCAGAAACTCCACTTATAAAAATAGTAGAAACAAATAAAATTGAGATAATTATTCCTATTGCAATTGCAATACCTATATAAACTAAAAAAGGAGAATCAGTAGTATAAAAACTTTTTAGTGCAGGATACTCGTTGATTGTGCTTACAATCAAAATTGCCAAAGTAATTAAAGATAAAAGAAGATAGGATTTCCAATTCGCTTTTTTATTGACAAATGCCTTAATAAGAAAAATAAAAGCTAAAATAAACATAAATATTGTAGCTAAATAAGAGAGAATTGTTAAAAATATCCCTGAAGAAAGTTGTTTGTTTATTTCTCTTTCAAATTCTTCGGGCACAAATAAGTAATAATTGAATCCACCAATTTTATCTCCTAAAACATCTGCATAAATAACTACATATGCCTCGCCATATTTTGAATCTAGTTCTGAACCTTTTAATTTGAATCTAAAAACATGGTCTGTTCTATTTTGTATTTTTTGCGTAGAATAATCTTTTTCTTCAAAATCTTGCAAATCATAATTTAAACTATTCAAAAAAGACATAACAACTTCTCTTGCTTCTTCTTTTTCTAAGTTTTGTCTTTCTTCTTTTTCCGGAATAATGTGTGCAAAGGAAACAACTCTTCCAGACTCCAAATCAATTCCTACAAAAAATTCTTCAATTTCCAGTTCTTTAAAAAAGCGAACATCATAAGATCCAAAAGAAAGATTATTATTTTTATAATATTCTATCGCTTCTCGCTTTCCTATATTTCTTTCTAAGAATGAATAAGCGTTATCGTCTGAATAAAAAGAGAGTGCAGAGTCATACCCGTCTATGCTAAACTTGTTTAAATTTAAAAACTCTTTGGATAATTCTATTGCTTCTCCCTTTGAAACCATTGGCTCAAATAGTTTCGAAACATTTCCTTCGTGCAAAAATCTGCTATCTTCCCAGAATCTATAAGAGAAAAAAAAGATTCCTGCTATTGCTAAGATAACTAGAACGATTAAGAATATTTTTTCATGCCTCTTTTGTTCCATTAATTTTTAAATGCTAGAGATATTTATAAAGCTATCTAGGTTTTTCGGTTTTTTCGTTCTGCCCTCAACCCTCGTTTCGTTTTCGTAAAAGTGCCCTCTTCATTTTAGGGGCGGGTGGTCGGGGGAATTGAAGTGCCCTCTCCTAACTTTTGGTTTTTACTTTAACCTTGAGAGAATTTGCAATTGAAACTAATCGCTGTTAATCTCTCCCGAATACTTACAGGGACTAAAATTTAGTGCAACGATGCCGAAGGCAAAATTTTAGAGTTAAAGCGAACTCTGGGATGGTGGGAACGCCAGAGATTTTTTATAATATTTCAGATTGTCGCCGTCGTTTCGTTAAATTGGGGGGCAGTAGTTTTTTATTTAGATAAATATGGTTCAATATAAGGGTATAATTTTATCATCCAATATGCAACGATGATTATTACTGGCAAAGTATACATAATAAATGCCATGAAACAACCAAAAGAATTTATACTGCAAAGTGCTTCTGAAAATGCCTTTTTTAGAAAGTAACTAATTACAAATCCAAATGCAGATAAAATAAGCTCTTTAAAGGTCATTTTAATAACGATTTTCTAAATTCTCTTTCCTCCTTTTCAGATTGGACCCATCCCTTTACCCATTCAATGTATTCAGGGTCCCTTTTTAATATGTCTTCAGATATTGTCTTATAATATCTTGGTTTTACTCCAAAGTATTTATGAGATATAATTATTGCGACAAAAGGTCCTAACATCGCACCAAAGATAAATACATAAGGAAATGCAGGAGATTTAAAACCAACAAACGAAAGTATAATAACTAAAATAAAATAATAAATACCAAGAATAGAATAAAGGATTTTATCATTTCTTTTGGTTTTGTATTGATAAAATGCTCTTGTAGCATCATCTATAATCTTGTCTCCACGAAGTGCTTCTGCTTGTGCAGTATGTCTATGTTCCCAGCAGTATTTTCTTCCAGTTTTTATTGGTCTCCCACAAATTTCACATTCTCTCATTCTAAGAAGAATAAAATATAACATCTATATAAACTTTCGTTTGTTCGTCTGCCACCCAACTTTTCGTTTTGGAAAAAATTTGGATGAAGCGAAGCGTAATCGTTTATCCTATGTTAGACAGAATTTTCAGCAGAAAATTTGGTTTTCTTTTTGTGGTCGGATAAACGAAGTTTTTTCCCGTTTAGTGAGGCGACAATCTGCTATTTAGGGGCGGGTGGTCGGGGGGGTATCAGAGTTCGCTTTAATTGAGATTAATTATATTAGTTTCCTTTTCCCCCGTGAGCGACCTCCACGAGCGGAAGCGAGTGAGAGCGGAGCGAACAGGGCTGGAGAGGTCGAGCACCGCAGACCGCAGTCGAGGAGCGGAGAAGTTAAGGCGGAGGAAAATTTGGGCGTAGATAAATATAAATAT
>VGKO01000059.1 GCA_016867035.1 Candidatus Pacearchaeota archaeon | reverse complement strand
TCCATAGCTTACACACTTGCATAACCCTTATTTCCTCTTTTATCCAGGTATAAGGATAACATTTAAAAACAACTAGCCATTTTAAAGTTTATGGCAGACAACATTTTAATGCCTTCTGGCTCAGGAGGACTATTAAGATATAATGAAGAATATCCTAGCAAGCTAAGAATAACCCCCCAACAAGTAGTTATCTTAATTGTAGCGGTTGTAATAGCCATGACTGCTATTAAGATTTTCTTATAAAATACTAAAATTTAACAAAAATTAAGAATAAATAAAAAAATAAACAGAATAATAACATGTTCGGCTCAATGAATCCCAAAAAAATGCAAGCGATGATGAAACAGCTAGGCATATCTCAACAAGAAGTAGATGCTTCGCAAGTAATTATTAAAAAAAACGACGGTAGCAAAATAGTAATTGATAATCCAAGCGTTTTAAAAGTTAATATGTCAGGACAAGAAACCTTTCAAATTTCAGGAGATATCTCTGAGTCTGAAACAGATAATAATGAAGAAAGTGAAGATTCAAATGCCAAACTAGAGGAAGATATTCAAACAATAGTTGAACAAACCGGAATTAGCAAAGAAGAGGCAGCTATTGAACTTGAAAAACACGATTTTGATTTAGCAGAAACAATAATAGAACTAACAAACAAAAGAAAGTAATTACTTTTTCTCATATAAGCTTATTAATCCAAAAAACCCAGGTTTCTATATGGAATCCGAACCCATTTACCTCAAAAGTCTAAAAGAAGGACTAAAGGAATTAAGGATAGCAGATCACATGCTTTATATCACCCAACCAATCCTGAGGGATAAACGAATATTATTAAGTTCTATAGATAAAATATATGAAGCAATAAAGAAACTTATAACTGCCTTCTTACAATACGATTACCTAAACAAAAAAATACAGATTCATTCGGATTCTAGAATAAATTTTGAGACTTTTATGATAAAAACAGCCCCCCGTTATGGTATTTCTAATCAAGAAACAGAAAAAATAAGGGAAATAGTGGACTTAGCAGAAAGTCATAAAAAAAGCCCACTCGAGTTTACTAGGCGAGAAAAAGTAGTTATAATGTCTGGAGATTTATCAACAAAACAAATAAATCCAGATAAACTAAAAGATTACTTATTTTTAACAAAAAACCTTTTTAGAAAAGCCCAAATAATACTAGCTTAAGAGCCTAAAATCCGAAATTTAAAGTTCTGCAGAAAAGCATGAAAGAGATAGATATTTAAACTAGTTCATCGTGTTTTTTAAACGAGTTATTAGTGCCTTGGATGTGATAAAACTATGATAGAGACTATTATGAAAGAGAAGATTAGCGCAGATCATCTTCTTTATGTAAGTTTAAAATATACAAAAACCTGCGATGTAATTCTAAATCTTATCAAACGATGGATAATCATGATAAATCACTGCATTGATGCCTTATTAGAACAACAAAAGAAAAGAAAAAAAATAAAAACAATTCCGATTGCACCAAGACAAAAAGCAGAATTAGTAAAACAGAATTTTAAAAATGTACCAGAGATAATGAAGACACTAGTAATATATGATTTCTTTAAAAGAATAGATGACACTCGTGCAATTAAAGAATGTGAATTTAGAAAAGATGTTAGATTAAAAGTAGTTGATAATGGCCAAGAAATAATTATCAATTTGGATAAGTTAAAAGAATATTCAATGACCTTAGAAAGCTTTATAAGTTACATAAAACAATTTCTTCTATCTCCAAAGTAAGTTTTTGGACGAGATAAAAATTTAAATATTAATTTTTATATAAACTAATATTTTATTATTAAAATGGGTAAAATTTATGCTATACTTTCTGGAAAAGGGGGAGTTGGAAAAACAACAACCACGATAAATCTAGGAATATCTCTAAATAGTTTAGGAAAAGAAGTTATAATTGTAGATACTAATATGACTACTCCTAATGTCGGGCTTCATTTAGGTTCTCCCATAGTTCCTGTTACTCTTAATCATGTAATGAAAAACGAAGCGAAAATCGAAGAGGCAATTTATGAACATGAAACTGGCACTAAGATTATTCCATCTTCTCTTTCGATAAGTGAATTAAAAAGCATAGATACCGATAAAATAGCAGATATTGGAAAAAAACTAAAAAAAATTTCAGACCATGTTTTCTTAGATTCGGCAGCAGGCTTGGGTGAAGAATCTCGGGCATCAATAAAAGCCGCAGATGAAATAATAATAGTTACAAATCCTGAGATAACTGCAGTTACAGATGCTCTAAAAACAATAAAACTTGCAGAACAAATGAATCGTAAAGTTCTCGGAGCAATTGTAACAAGATATACAGGAAAAAAATGGGAAATGGATTTACCAACAGTACATGATATGTTAGAAGTTCCAATTATTGGAGTAATTCCAGAAGATGACTCTGTAAAAGAAAGCCATAGAATGAAAAATGCAGTAATTGTAACGCACCCAAAAAGTAAAGCTGCAAGAGCCTATAAAGTAACTGCCAGAAGGATTTTGAATCCTGAAGAGGCAAAAGAAAAAAACAAAGAAAGACAAGTAAAGGAAAAAAAGAAAGGTTTTTTCTCAAGACTAGCTAAAAGTCTAGGACTTTAACCCCGTCTAGCTGAAAAA
>VGKO01000058.1 GCA_016867035.1 Candidatus Pacearchaeota archaeon | reverse complement strand
CCCTCTCAAATATTTTACGAACTCCTTTTTCACTCTCGCCAACCCACATACTCAAAAGACTAGGGCCTTTAACTTGAATAAAATTAGCTTCGCTCTCTTTAGCAACAGCCTTGGCTAGCAAAGTTTTACCTGTTCCAGGAGGACCATATAATAACAATCCTCTTGGCGGTCTTATTCCCATTCTTTTAAAATTATCTGGATATTTCAAAGGCCATTCAACAGCTTCTTTTAATTCTTGTTTAACTTTCTCAAGTCCACCAACATCCTCCCATTTTATATTAGGGGTTTCCACAAGCACCTCGCGCATAGCGCTCGGTCTAACAACTTTTAAGGCTTCTTCAAAATCTTTATCAATAATTTTCAAATCTTTTAATATTTCTTCAGGAATTGTTTCTGATTCTTCAGATTTATTTTTCTTTTGTATTTTAGGAAGGATTTTCCTTAAAACAGCCATTGCTGCTTCTTTAGCAAGAGCATTCAAATCTGCTCCAACAAAACCATGAGTTATTGAAGCAAGTTTATCTAAATCCACAGATTTATCTAAAGGCATATTTCTAGTATGAATTTTTAAAATTGAAAGTCTACCGAGTTTATCCGGAACACCAATTTCAACTTCCCTATCAAATCTTCCAGGTCTTCTTAATGCTGGATCAATACTGTTCGGCCTATTTGTTGCTCCGATAACAACTATCTTTCCACGAGACTTTAATCCATCCATCATAGTTAATAATTGTGAAACAACTCTTCTCTCAACTTCTCCTTGCACATCTTCTCTTTTAGGAGCAATTGCATCTATTTCATCAATAAAAATAATACTCGGTGCACTTTTCTCTGCTTCTTCAAAAATTTCACGAACTCTTTTCTCTGACTCGCCATAAAATTTATTCATAATTTCAGGTCCATTAAGCAAAATAAAATTACTTTCAGTTTCATTCGCAACAGCTTTAGCTAGTAATGTTTTACCTGTTCCAGGCGGACCATGTAATAAAACTCCTTTTGGGGGTTCAATTCCTAATCTTTCAAAAATTTCCGGATGTTTCAATGGCAATTCTACCATCTCTCTAATTTTTCTAACCTCCTCTTCTAAACCACCAATATCTTCATAAGTTACTTCTAAAACTTTTTCATCAGAGACCTCAACTGCTTTATTTGATAGTTGCACTTCTGTATTTTCAGTAATGACAACAGGCTGATTAGGATTAGTATTTGCAACAATAAATTTTATTTGCTGTATTCCTCCAAAACCCATACCATTCATACCCCTCATGTTTCCTCCAAAAGCCCCACCAAACATTTTTTCAATATCCCCAAAAATCTCATCCATATCAAAACCCTCACTCATCAAATCTTTTCTTCTTTGAACTCCACCAAGCACAAGCATATCGCCCTTAACAACAGCTCTTCCTAACAAACCAGATTTAAGGGTTTCAGGATCAGCCTGCACCATAATTCCTTTCTGAGCAGGAGCAATCAAAACTTTTTTTGCCTCTTTTATATCTGCTTTCTTAACAATAACACTCTCACCAACTCCTGTTTTTGCATTTCTTCTTAAAATTCCATCAATTCTAATTATACCCTCGCCAACATCAGCAGGATAAGCCCTATCAACAATAGCTACAGTTTCTTTTTGCCCTTTAATTAAAATAATATCTCCCCTTTTAACTCCAATTTCTTTCATAGTTTCAATATCAATTCTTGCAATACCTTTGTAAGCATCATCTTGCAGCGCTTCAACTACTCTAAGTTTTGCATTTTCTATTTTTTCTTTTTCTGCCATTTTATTTTTAATTATATTTTATTATTTTTTAATTACTATAATTCTTGTTTAATTTTTGATAATTAGGATTCCCATTATAAGAACTACTTTGATAAGAACCGGCAGAATATTTTCTCATTGAATTATGAAAAGCATAATCAAATCCCATCCCTCCGGGTTGCATTGCCTTAGCTAAATATTCTGATCTATAACTCATTTTACAAATCTAACCTCATTCCAAGTTTATTTTCAGGATTACCATTGTAATCTCCTGTTCCAGAACCTCGAGGTAAATAATCACTTCTTGAAAAAACCTGTGGAGCACGATTACAAGAATGACTTGAATAACCAGTAGAACACGAAGAACCCGGTCTAGAAGAATAACTTCCCGAAGAACTCCCTAGCTTTAATTCATAACCCATTTTAATCTAGCTCCTCATCCTCAAATTTCTGTTTATTTGAATTTTCAAACTTATTTTCCTTAAAAACTCGAGTTTGATTTCTTTCAGGATGCGCTGAATCTTGAACCTTGCGAACATGCAAAACAGGCTTACCATCTTTTACTATTTTAATTTCCTTAGAGCTTACAACCCTAGAATTTTCCTCATTTAAGTTTTCAGGAGTATTAAACATTAAACTTAATCTTCCTGCTTCTTGAAAACTCAACCTAACCATATCATTCATCATCTTTTCTTGCTCTCGCATAAAATCAACAATTTCTCTTGGAATAGAAACCGCATAACTATTTCCAACCATTCTCATCTTAACATTGAATTCTTTTTGCTTTAGCCTCATAAAATTATCATACTCTTGTTTATCTACTGGATGAACTATTAACTCCCCACACTTTTCGCACTTAACACATCGAAGATTAAAACCATTCTTAGAAACCAGCAAGGGCTTCATCTGTTTATTACATTTCTTGCATAAAATAGCGTTATCGAATATATCCATTTT
>VGKO01000057.1 GCA_016867035.1 Candidatus Pacearchaeota archaeon | reverse complement strand
CAAAAACGTTGGGTGGCTAATTATAGGGTTATCGGTTGTAATCGGAGTTATAATCTTAATTTTTAATGCAGGACTAAGAAAAATAGTCTCAAGTTCTTGTACTCATGGAACTACTTGCCCGATGTATGATACAATTTCAGTTCAAACTTGGATAGCTATAGCAATAGCTGCACTTATTTTTATTATAGGCTTGTTTTTAATTTTCAGCAAAGAAAACGAAAAAATAGTTTTTCGAGAAAAGAAAGGAAAAAAGAAAACAATTAGCTTAGAAGGTCTAGAAAGCGATGAAAAACAAGTTATCAAGATTCTTCAAAAAGAGAATGGTGCAATGTTCCAAAAAACCCTAATGGATCAATTGAGTATAGGTAAAGTCGGTATGACTAGATTAATCGATAAGCTAGAAGCAAAACAACTAGTTGAAAGAAAACGAAGGGGCATGAATAACATAATTGTTCTTAAAAACTAGTTATCTAATCCGAGTTCCTCTTTTCTTCTTTTATCATCCTTATATCTGCGAGTTGCATCTTTCTTCTGTCTTAGATGTGCTGCTAGAACCCTATCATGAATAAGTGCAGGATTAGTTTGATCTAAATCAGGATCCAATAAATCTACATTATGGGGTTGTTGGTATCTTGGTCTTGGCATAAATAACTATAGAATTCAAGTTTTAAAAACATTTTCAAAATAAATTTAATTATTTACGAGTGTAACTAGTTTCACCAAACGCAATATAACCGTGCTTTTTATAGTAAAATTAATTAAAAACAAAAATATGGAGGCAAAAATGAAAACTTGGATAATAGCAGCATTGATTATTGGTTTGCTAGTGCTAGGTACATTCACTGTTATGGCTCTTACAAAGACAGAACAAGCAGAAGTACAACCAGCAAAACAAATAGGCTGTAGCTCTTGTGGGAATAGCTGTAACGCTGAAAGCGGTTGCGGTTTAGCTACTTGCGGAGCTACTAATGGCGGAAGCTGCGGCTGCGGTAAAGCTTAGCTAAAAAATTTTTAATTTAATTTTTTACTTTATTTTTATATAGATTTAAAAAACATATTCATAAGATTTATATACCCTGAATATTAATAAAAACAATGGAATTTTGTCCGAGGTGTGGAAGTGTTCTAATTGAAAAGAGGAAAAACTTTGGCTGTGCTAAATGTAACTATACTGCCAAAGGAAAGATTAAAATTGAAAGTTCAGAACAGCTTAAAGAAAAAAAGGAAACAGCCGTAGTCAAAGAAAAAGAAGCAGAAGTAATGCCTGTTACAGCAGCCACTTGCCCAAAATGCGGACACAAAGAAGCTTATTTCTGGACATCCCAAACTCGTTCAGGCGATGAAGCTGAAACTCGTTTCTTCAGATGCTGCAAGTGCAAGCATACATGGCGAGAATACCATTAGCACAAATTAAACTATATAATGATGCTAAGGGTATTCGAGTAGCGAGTATCACTAATTCTATTAGGATAATAAAAACAAATTAAAGATACTCTAGCAGAGAATACCATTAATTATAATAGAAGATTTATGATGCAGTCTAAGAAAAGATTATAAATTATCTTTTCTTTTAATCAATATGGCTAACATAACTTTGAGAAGAGCAATATTAATTTTAATAATTATTGTTATTCTAGGTTGGGTTTTTATGGGGGTGCTAGAGAAAAGTATATGGAAAGATAGTTCTTCAGAAAATTTTAAGATTTCTTCTTCGATTAAAGAGATTAATTTAACGTTTTATGATAATCAAAGTTCTTGCATAATAAATGGAGAAATTTATGTGGATAATATCTCGCTTGGAAATACTACCGGCGGCATTTTTGTTTTGAAAGAAGAGGACTATAATAAAAAATTTAAGTTTAATTCTACATTATTCCTCTTGGGAAAAACAGACTATTGTTTTGGAGTTAATTCCAATCTACCATTTGTAGAATATTGGAATATTTATGATTTACAATCTTATTTTAATACAGGACAAGAACTAAAATTTGAAACTACTTTAAACCCAAGACAACCAGTTTATTATTCAGCAATGATGGATTTTGTTAGACCTGAAGAAGTTAAAGTGGAATTAGCTGAAATGAAAATAGATATAAACGATAGTTTATTCGAAAAAATGGATCTTATATTCAAAAAATTTTATATGCAATATCAAGAAGATTCTTCAAAATTTGGGGTTTATGAATATTGGCAAACGCCAAAAGAATCAAGAATAAATAATGGGGGTGATTGTGAAGATTGGGCTGTGAGATTTGTTTCTTTACTTAGGGCTTATAATTCTTCCTTAAACTGCTATGTGGCAGTTTGGGACACGCATGCAAATGTTATTTGCAGAATAGAAAGAAAGTTTATAATATATGACCAAGAAAAAGTTACTAAAAATGCCTTCATCGATAAAAATCCAACTAAGGGAGAGGTTATACTTCAAGATAATAAAATTAAAATGAGAGACTGGCTTAAGTCATATTTTCTTGAATACGGCTTATCTTCAAAAGAAAGAAGACTTTATGCATTATTCAACGAAAAGGAACTTCTAACATTTAATAACACGGAAGATTTTATTTCTTGGGCTGTAGAAAATTACACTTAGTTAAAAAATTAGTGATACTCAAAGTTGCATTTAGCGAGAGTACCCCCGATTACTTTTTCCACTTTCTACTCATTTGCTCTTTCTTTCTTCGATTAAAGATATAGCTAATTTCATAGTCTTCTAAACCTAGACTTGAAAGCATAGCTAGCTCTCTCAAGAAAGCTCTGTTTGCGAAAC
>VGKO01000056.1 GCA_016867035.1 Candidatus Pacearchaeota archaeon | reverse complement strand
CCCCTTTTCGACTTGGGCATCTAAAAGTCTTTCAAAATCCCTATCACACTGAGAATAAAAATAACCTATAATAGGTATATTACGAGCACCCCCATTTTGCTTAATTCTTTGAGCTAACTCAAATGAACCTATGGAAGAAACGTCATCGGAAAGAACAACAACACCCGGCGATTCGTAAGATAATCGCTCTAAACCTTCCAGTCCATCTTCAAAATCTTGAACATTAAATCCAGAAGTTCTTAACACATGGGCCACCCTTCTTCTTTCTGCACTTTCAGAATCCAAAAGTAAAATATAATTTCCCATAGTTACTAAAAATAAAAGAGTTAATTCTGCAAGGCTCTTCTAATTGTCTCAATAGAGTCTGCAATTTCCTTGCCTTTTTTTGTTAATTTTATCAGTTTTATTCTGCCTTGCTTCTCGAAACCCACAAGTTTTAAGTCCTCAAGTGCTTGAAGAATCTTAACAGCATGAGAATAAGTACAATCAACTTCTTTTGCTAAAACACTACCATATCTTGCCTTAGAAACCTTTCCTAAAGCAACAAGCATTAACGCAGGTTTTCTTCTGAAAAAGATATCAAAATTGTCTTTCATTTGGTGATTTTGAGGTGATTTAATGTCTTAGAACATATCTTTCTTGAAGGTATATTCTAAAACCTATATATTATAATCACATATATCCGCTTATAAACTTTTCCCATGAAAAATTCAACTAATCAGTAGTTAATTTACAGGGGCTTGCTCATAATAAAAACGTTTAAATACAAATCCAAACTAATAGAAACATGATAGATATCAAAATTATCCGGGAAAATCCCGAATTAGTTCGCGAGAACATAAAAAAGAAGGCTCAAAATGATAAGCTTCATTTAGTTGACAAAGTTATCGAACTCGACAAAGAATGGCGAAAAACACGACAGGAAGCCGATAATTTACGAGCAGAAAGAAATAAGGTTTCTGAACAAATAAATCAAGCGAAAAAACAAAAAAAGCCAATTGAGGCTTTCCTGAAAAAAGCCAAAGAGATTCCAGAAAAAATTGCAGAACTAGAAGCCGTAGAAAGAAATTTGGAGTTGAAAATCAGAGAAATAATGTATGCTATTCCAAATATTATTCATAAAACAGTCCCTGTTGGAAAAGATTCCGCAAGTAATGTAGAAGTAAAGAGAATAGGCGAACCAAAAATCCCAAACTATCCTATTTTTAACCACGCAGAATTAGCAGAAAGATTGAGTGGTGCAGATTTTGACGCAGCCAGGGCTACTTCTGGAAATGGATTTTATTTTATAAGAGGAAAATTAGCAGTGTTACACTCAGCTATGCTTGCTTTTGCAAGAGATTATATGATTGAACAGGGTTTTGAATATGTAATCCCCCCATTCATGATACGTCGCAAAGTCGTTGAAGGTGTGATGTCTTTTACAGATATGAATAATATGATGTACAAAATAGAAGGAGAAGACCTTTACATGATTGGAACTTCCGAGCACTCCATGATTGGTAGGTTCATTGATAGTAATTTAGATAAAAAAGCACTACCTATTGCCCTAACAAGTTATTCTCCTTGCTTTAGAAAAGAAATAGGCAGCCACGGATTAGATGAAAAAGGATTTTTTAGAGTTCATCAATTTGAAAAACAAGAAATGATAGTTATTTGCGAGCCAGAAGACTCCTATAAATGGTATGATAAAATGTTACAATACACTATTGATGTATTTAAAGCGCTAAATATTCCAGTAAGACAACTTGAATGCTGCTCCGGCGATTTAGCAGACTTGAAAGCAAAATCCTGTGATGTAGAAGCTTGGAGTCCAAAGCAAAAAAAGTACTTCGAAGTTGGTTCTCTGACAAATATGGAAGAAGCACAAGCAAGACGCCTTAATATAAAAATAAAAAGCCCTAATGGGAATTATTTTGCCCACACACTAAACAATACAGTCTTAGCAAGCCCAAGAGCGTTAATAGCCTTAATGGAAAACAACCAGCAAGCCGATGGTTCAATTAAAGTACCTCAAGCATTATGGAAATACACTGGTTTTAAAGAAATAAAAGTAAAAACAACCGATAAAGATAAAAAAGAAGAGAAAGAAGTGAAAAAAAGTAAAGAAAAAAAGAAAAAATAAGAATGGCTGAGGAAAACAATTATCCAAAGCACATAGCAGTAATTCTTGATGGAAATAGAAGATTTGCAAAAGCAAAAAATCTTCAAGTTTATAAGGGCCATGAAGCAGGAGCAGATAAATTTGAAGAATTCCTAAAATGGGCTAATGAACTCGAGATTAATGAAGTTACAGCCTATGTTCTTTCTAATGAAAACCTTAAGCGCGAGAAAGCAGAACTAGACTTTTTATTCTCTATATTTAAAAGATGGTTTAGTAAATTTGAAAAAGAAGCTGAAAAAAACAAAATAAAGATACATTTCGCAGGTAATTTGGATTTAGTTCCAAAAGATGTTAAAGAACTAGCTGAAAAAATACAATATAAAACTCAGGATTATAAAGAAAAAAGAATAAATTTCTGTTTTGCTTATGGCGGTAGGCAAGAATTAGTTAATGCATTTAATCAACTAGCTAAAAAGGGCAAGAAGAGCATTACCGAGCAAGATATTCAAAAAGAACTCTGGCTAGAAAGCGAGCCAGATTTAGTAATTCGCACAGGGAATGCAATAAGAACCAGCAATTTCTTGCCCTGGCAAACAATTTACAGCGAATGGTTCTTCTTAAAAAAAATGTGGCCTGAATTTGAAAAGAAAGATTTAATAAAGATAATTGCTGATTTTAAGAAAAGAAAGAGAAACTTCGGAAAATAAAAAGATGATAATAACAATTTCGGGAACACCTGGTTCTGGTA
>VGKO01000055.1 GCA_016867035.1 Candidatus Pacearchaeota archaeon | reverse complement strand
CTAGATCTTGAGTCTATTCGAGTTTTGGGGCCTGGAAAGTTTGAAATTGATGTTGTTAATCTTTTTAGTAAGAAAAGACCCCTTATTTATAAGTTGGAAGAAGGCAAATATATTATTGATTTAGCAAGTACTCTAAGAATAAATGCTCGAGAGCTTGAAGAAAAAGCTCGCGAGTTTGAGCAAGAAGGTAAAAATAAAACTAATAAAAAAAGAAAATAAAAAGATGGTTGATAGTATTAAAAAAATTCTAGCAGGAGAGCTATTAAAGGTTAACCCTTCAAGCGAGGAACTTGAAGATCTTAAAAAAAGAACTAAAGAAGTAATTAATAAAATAAACTCAAATATTAAAAAATATAGAGTTAAAGCCAAGGTATTTGTCGGGGGCAGTTTTGCTAAACAAACAATAATTAAGAAAAAAAAGTATGATATTGATTTGTTTATTAGATTTAATAAAAAATATAAGGAAGAAGAGCTCTTTAGATTGCTTACTAAACTAGTTCCTAAGAATTGTGAAAGATTGCACGGTTCCAGAGATTATTATAGGTTGAAGGTTAATAATAAACTCGAATTTGAAATTATTCCTGTTGTAAAAGTTGTTAAGGCAAGCGAAGCTAGAAATATTACAGATTTAAGTTACTTTCATGTTAATTATATAACAAAAGCTATTTCTAGGAATAAAAAACTTGCAGATGAAATAAAAATAGCCAAAGCCTTTACACATTATCAAGATTGTTATGGGGCAGAAAGTTATATTAGGGGTTTTTCAGGATATGCTTTAGAGATACTTGTGGCCTATTATAAGGGTTTTGAAAAATTTGTTAGAGTTATTGCTAAACTTGAGCCGGGTAAAAGACTTTATTTGGATCCTGCTAAACATTATAAAAATCAACAGGATATTATTGTAAAGATGAATGAATCTAAACTAAATTCTCCTATTGTTCTTATAGACCCTACTTTCAAGGATAGAAATGCCCTTGCAGGGCTTTCTAACGATTGTCTTGAAAAATTTAGGCTTGCCTGTATTAATTTTCTTAAGAATCCTAACTCGAGTTTTTTTATTTCTAAGGATAAGGAGTTAGAATTGGATAACAAATATTCTGGAAAAGTGGTTAAGATTAGAATTAAATCAGACAAGCAAGCAGGAGATATTGCTGGAACCAAAATACGAAAGTTTTACGAGTATTTTGTTAAGCAAATTTCCGGGTATTTTTTAGTTATAAGCTCGGATTTTGTCTATGATGAGTTAAATAATATTGGAAAATTGCTTTTGGTGCTGGAAAGAAAAGATAAAATTGAGTTTAGAGGTCCTAAATTAGAAATGAAAGAGCAACTTGCTTTATTTAAAAAAGAACATAAAAAGATTATTATGAAATCTGGAATTGCTTGGGCTTATGAAGAAAATTACTCGAGTTTTTCAGAATTCTTGAAGTTTTTTAAAACAAAAAACTCTAAGATTATAGAATCAATGGGAATATCTTTTTTGTAATCCTAGCTAAATGTATCTTTGGTTTCTTTCAGGGTAAGCTAGTTCAAAAGGTCGCATTACTGGCCTTCCTAGTTCATCTTTAAAACTTATCTCAACATAATCTCTTCTTGGAGTTACTTTAACATCCCTTATGTTATTAATTTCTTCAGGGTTTATTGGAGTAAAGGGAAACTTTCTAGCTATTGGCTTTCCATATTTTCGAGTTGTTAAATCATAATCTCTTATTTGAATTTCCAAATTTATTCTGCCATTTAATAAAACTCTAAGAGAACCCTTTCTATCATCTTGTGTTATGAATTCAAAATCTGCTACTCCTTCGCTTTTTATTGGTTTTGATTGAGTTGCTGTTTGCATTTTAAAGTATCCCCTTTATATCACTTGTAATTAGATAATTTGTTCCAACTCTATTGGGTTCTGCAAAAGCTACAACTAGATTTAATGGGGCTAATTTTAATTCTTTTTTTGGTTCCCGCGGTTGCAATCCTGAGCTTCTAATTAATCTTTCAGCAAATTCATATTCATGACTTCTTGCTAAAAATAAGTCTATTACTCCTGGAGTTTGTGCGGCTATTGCTAAAACTTCGGTTCCTTCTATATCTTGGTGTCCATGTAAGGTATAACTTTCAAAACCGCCTGTAGCTCCATCTTGATCCTTACCTAGTACTCTGTAATTGCTATTTCTTGTTACAACACTTTTTCCGTAAAATTGTCTCAAATTATAGGGGTCAAAACAATATTCGGGTTTACAATTACCCATTTCATTATCGTCCCAGACAATTCTTGGTAATCGAACTTTTAATCCTAAAAATCTTCTTTCAGCTTCTGCAAATTTTCCAAAATCTTCAGGTGTGCAAACATAAATTACCTCTGCATTTTTACCCAGATAAGCTACTCTTCCATTCATTCTTTTTAGATGCACTTGTGCTTCTGGAACACTTCTTAATTGAACTCTTCCTGTTCTTCTTGCTTCTTCGTGGGTAGAGACTATTTCTACAGGTAAAAGTAATCTATTTGGTTTTCCATCTACTAAAAAAGGTACAGAAGGTCTTGTTGAAGGTATTTCAAATGCCATTATAAAGAGGGGTTTAAATCTTCCCAGGTCATTAACTTTGGATTTATTTTTATTTCAATTCTGCTATCTGCTTCAGTTACTATTAGTCTTCTAGTATTTATTTGGGGAATTCCATCTTCTAAGGGAATTTTTCCTGTTGGTTTTCTTCCCCAGCTAATAGGTAAATGAAAACCCTCTCTTGGCAAAACCCAATATCTTCCATCTGGATGAACAATTACTTCTTTTGTTTCTGTATGATATACTGAGCCTCTGTAACCATCTCTAAAATCATAACGTGTGCTATCCTTGGGTGCTTTTGGAAAATGAGGTTTTCTCATGGTG
>VGKO01000054.1 GCA_016867035.1 Candidatus Pacearchaeota archaeon | reverse complement strand
TTTTAGTTCCATAACACTTTTTGGTCAAAAGATTTTTATTATATATGCTATTCCGGAGAATCAAAAAGTCTTGGGTTTGGTAAAGGAAGCGAGGATAGATTGCATAACTGCGATGCAAAAGATGTTTTGGGTTAATTCTTAATATGTTTTGTTATTACAAGCGAGCCCATATGATTTAGAGACTAATTTGTTTACATTGAATCATAATAATTCTTATAAACAATAACGATCATGCAAGGATATGACATCCTTTGTATGCATTAGCGGAGTTTCAGAAACCGAACAATTAAGAGCTATAAGAAAAGCATATCGAGAGCGCGGTTTAGGTTTTCCTCTCGCAATAGGCTACCAATTATCTAATAAAAGCATAAATCAAGGCACAAAAAATTCAAGACAACCTTTATTTTCAAAACTAGGCGCACTAGTTAGAGAAACAAAGAGTTACGGATTTTTACCGAGTCTTCATTATTATACTAAGGACAATTCTACTATTCTTGGAGATATTGAAACAATTGCAGATCAAGGCATAGACCCTAATGAAACCCTTTTACAATTTAATACGCTTCCGCTCTCTCCTGAAGATCTTAGAAAAATAGATAAAAGAGGATTTAAAGTGATATTTCCGATAGCAATTTCAGATAGAAAATCTCCCGCAGGAGGATATGCTGTTTGGAAGGGCGAGGGTGTTGAAGATGTTTCAGAAGGAAATGTACAAAGTTTAGTTCAACAAGTTTTGGCTAGAAAAGATTTTATTGATTATGTTATGTTTGATCCAAGTCACGGAACAAATTTAGAATTAGATTTAAGCGAAGGTAGTACCTCTATTAAATTTGGCAAACAAATTATACAAGACCCGAGCCTAGCTCATTTGGGAATGGTTTACGCCGGAGGAATAAGTCCTGAAAATGTTGCTCAGATAATATCAAGATTACTTTCATTTTTTCCAAGGCAAAGAATAAGCATAGATACTGAATCAGGGGTAAGAACAAACGACCAGCTAGACCTGGGCAAAGTTAGCGAATATCTCGTAAGATGCCAAGCCCTTTTTTGATTATTTTTAGTCGAGCCCGAAGCGAGTATGCCTCTTTAGAAAAAACCCACTAGACCACAACAATCTTTAAAAATAAAATTAAATTCAATTAATAATGAACTTAAAAGCAACGCCAAAAGAAGAACCAGAAAGAGAAGTTGGAAGCTCTTTTGGGGCGGTTCTTGCTTATGCCAGCACCCCGGCTGGAATAGATCCTCGAAAAATAGACGAACTTCAGGGAAGATATGAGGGTAGGGCAGGATATACGAGAAGATGTGATGTTCTTGGTGGCCCATGTGCCTGCGGTGCTTGGCATTAAAGTTAAGCGAGCCCGAAGGGCGAGCGTTGATTAAAAGTTTTAGAAGTGCAATTAACTCATGCGCTGTTCTTGGGGGGTTGGTTTATAATGCCCTACTCTATTTTAACTTGGGGGTAGCAGAAATCATCTGTCTTATAGATTCTTCTGCAAATCTTCGCATTCTTTTTGCAGGATCTTTTTCTCCCTGATGAAAATCGTCCTTGCTTAATTTTCTATCTCCTAATAAAAAAGAGCTTACTACTCTAGCTGCTAAACCTCCACAGCCTTCGCACCTTATGGTTTTTCCGGCCTTGGTTCCTTGAAGTTCTTCGTATGTTCTATCACAAGTTTCGCAATGATATTCATATATGGGCATGGCAAAATAGTTTTTTGATATTTTACAAACTTTCTCCTACGCAAGTTTGTGGTTTTGGTTATTTTTAAGCAAGATTATTATAGAGTATATAGTTTTGGGTTTAGTTAGTAGGTTGGTTTAGTTTAAGTGTTTTATTACTTAAAGCGAGGGCATCAGCCCGAGCGATAGAAAAGGTTTTATAGAACCATTGCCATTTAGAAAGATGAATTTAGAACAAGCCAAAACTTTTGCAGAACAAAGTTTTTCAAATTTAGATAACTTAAATAAAAGATGGAATCTACTTCATTCTAAATTCCTGGTCAGAGCAATAAAAGAACTAACCCCTAATAAAAACATAAGAAAAAAGATTATCCCTCTTGCTTGGGTTCATGATATAGGCAAGATAAAAAGCGAAGAAAACCACGCAAAATTGAGCTTAGAACTTCTTAAAGACTTTAAACTAGATGAGATTGAAAAGGATTGCATATTAAACCATGGCTCTTCTGCTAAACCCCGCTCGGAAGAAGGTAAAATATTTAGAAATGGAGATGGCCTTTCTCTTTTCTATCCTGAAACCATAAAGTTTAGACTTGATGTCGGAATTAAAGAAGGAAAAACTCCCACCGAAATAAAATCTGAAATAGAAAAATTTTATCACAAATATCTCGGGGCTTATTCTGATAATCCCTTAGCAATTAAACTTCTAAATAAAAAGTATACAAATTTTCACAGTAACAACTAGATAAAAACACCTAAAATTAAATCTTTCTTAATCTGCTTCTGCTTCTTCACAAGTTTCTTGTGATGAAATCCCACCACAAGCAACACACCCAAATTCGGGCAAGGTTTTTTTAGTTTCGTTTTGTTCCATTTTCAATATAGAGTGCGTTTACCCCCCAGGGCGTACGCATGGTTTTCTTAAGTAATGTAGAATTAAATACTTTTCTACCTGAAATAGGATCGAAAATCAAATATTCGCTTTCATTCCTTTTACCATAAATAACTAAATTGTGCCATCTATTAGCGGAATAAAAAATTACGGGCACTCTCTTATTAAAAAGTATTTCATCTATAGACTTCAGTACCCCCTCAAATCCTACAAAATTAATAGTCCCATTTTGGTCAGGCAGGGTTATTTTTTTATAGTGGTCTATCCATATATCAAAAAGGGATTTTTCTTCAGAGTCTTTTTCAGTTGGAACCGAACCCAATAAATACGTCGCCCTATAACCTTGTTGCGAGAGATAGTCCATAAGTTTGGGGTAACATCCAAAGTTATGTAATTCGTCAAATTGAATATTTCTTATTATAAG
>VGKO01000053.1 GCA_016867035.1 Candidatus Pacearchaeota archaeon | reverse complement strand
AAAACAAGAAAAGGATGCTCTGTAGTAACTTGAAGTGTTCCTGTACTGGCAAAGCAGCTAAATAAAACTATTAATAATAAACCAAATACAAAAAATAAACTACCCCTCTTATTCATATCTTACTAATAAAACTCAAGTTTAAAAGAATTGCTATGAAACAAACGAAAGATTTATTTATCTTAAAAACAGCCCATGTATATGAAGATTGATGAAGATATTGCAGAAATTTTAGGCATCCAAATAGGAGATGGATGTATAAGTGAAAATAAAAGATACTCTGAAATCTACCTGGGGGGAGATATCACCGAAGAAAAAGAGTATCATGACTTATGGGTTGGGCCACTAATTAACCAAAAAATAATGTTACCAATTTTCAATAAAAAAGTTTTTTATAAAGAGCACCCAAAAGTAGGTATTTATGGGTTTCATATTTTTGATAAAAAAGTAGTTAATTTTTTTAAAAATTTTGGATTAAAATCAGGTTCTAAGAAGAATGTTTCTATACCCCAAGAAATATTAAAAAATAAAAAATTATTAAAGAGATTCATTAGGGGTTTATTTGATACAGATGGAAATATTTATTTTGATAAAAATAGAAGTGCAAAAAACCCGGAAAATAATAGACCAATAATTACACTAGGAACGATTTCTAAAAAATTAGCTTATGAAGTTTTAGGTGCACTAGCATCTTTTGGATTACATCCAAGAATGAAAAAACCTTACAAAGGCAAAAAAGATAAGAATAAAGTATATCGCGTAGTTATTTATAGAATGAATGATATCCGCTATTACATTAATCAAATTGGATTTAAAAATACAAAGCATAGTACAAAATGGGAGCTATATAAAAAATTGGGAGTTTGCCCTTCAAAAACTAACATAAAACAAAGAAAAGAATTATTAAAAGGATAGTCAAAAACTTTATAAGCCATTTAATTCACTTTATTTTATGCGGGGGTAGCGAAGCGGTCAAACGCGTGGGACTTAAGATCCCATGGCTTATGCCTTCGGAGGTTCGAATCCTCCCTCCCGCATTTCTTATTTAAGTTATTGAGAGAATATTCTAGAAACAAAAAATTTGAATTGCAAACCAGTATAAAAAAGTTTAAAAAGAGAATTTACAAAACAATATTACAAAATAAAAAAGAGAATAAAAAGTAAAATAAAAAATGGGTTCATGTATTGATTTAAGAAATTTACAAGATGGAAACGCTATTGCAGATGCATATTCTTTATTAGTTTCGGGTAAAAAAGGCTATAAAGCAGTTATTGAAAGAAAAAAGATTCCCCCAAAATGTTCCAAATGTGGCAGAGGGGGAGATGTAGATCAAAAATTCTGCCCACAATGTGGCGGAGAAATGAAAATCCCATTAACAAATTGTCCTGGTTGTCAGGCAAGCCTAGGCGATACTGAGAAATTCTGTACAAATTGCGGTAAAAAAGTTCGAGAATAATGGCAACAAAAGACAAAAACAGCCTAGAACAATGTACTTGTCCTGAACCCAAATCAGCAGGAGTTTTAAAATGGGATAATAGAACTTCTATACATCTCTGCCAAGATTGCGGAGGAAAATATGAAAGGCCCTCAACCGAAATAGATTATATGGACTTTTTTACAAGATTACTCCCACCAACTCTAGATTTATAATCAAAATTACTAAAATCAAAAAGTTTCTTCAAAGTAGAGTCATGAAAAGATTTATAAACAGCTGTTAATTAATATTAACATATGTTAGAAATATTTAACACCTTAAAACCTTTTTTTAAGGATAACTATCAAAGAATAAATGTAAGGGAATACGCAAGAATACAAAAAATAAGTCCGCCGACTGCTTCAAAAGTTTTATCTTCTCTAAACAAGGAAGGTATTTTAAAAGTAGAACAAGATAGACAATTCATTTATTACTATGCAAATAAAGAATCCCCTATTTTTATTGGACTTCAAAGAGTTTACTTTCGAATAGCTTTAGAAAACTCCGGATTACTAGGAGAAATAAAAAAAGAATTTGTAAATCCCAAAATAATACTTTTTGGTTCGCTCTCTAAAGCTGAAGCTAAAAAAGATTCAGACATAGACCTAGCCATAATTACCCCAACAAAAAAAGAGATAAATTTTACTAAGTATGAAAAAATACTAGATAGAAAAATTCAGATCTTTTTATTTAAAAGTACCAATGAAATAAAAAATAAACAACTTGCAAACAATATTTTAAATGGATATAAATTAGTTGGAGAATTTTAACATGGATTGGCGAGAATGCATAAAAGAAAGAGTTGTAAAGGATGTAAATTTAGATAGCAATTTAATAAAATCTACAAAGGAAATAGCCGAATTAAAGATAAAATCAGCAGAAATATTACCAGAAAATCATTATATTAGCAGGATAACATTACTATATGATGCCCTAAGAGGATTATTAGAAGCAATCTCTCTTGAAAAAGGTTATAAGATATACAATCACGAATGTTATACTGCTTTTATAGGAGAAATTTTAAATCTATCCAAAGAAGCTTCGCTTTTTGATGAATTAAGAAAAATAAGAAATGGCATAAATTATTACGGAAAAACTCTTGATAAAACAGAAGCCGAACAGACCATTAAAAGTATTAAAGAATTAATTAAAAGATTTAAATAGGCAAATTACTAAAACAAATCATGGATACTAAAGAGGAAATAGTAAAAATTCTTGAAAAACAAACCAAACTCAAGAAAGAAGAACTTGCAGGTATTTTAGAAGTTCCGGGTAAGCCAGAGTTAGGAGATTTTGCGTTTCCTTGCTTTAAACTCTCAAGTATTTTAAAAAAGAATCCTGTTGAAATAGCAAAACAACTTCAAAAAGAAATTAAAATCACAGGTAGTTTAGAAAAAGTTCAAGCAACAGGCCCTTACCTAAATTTCTTCGTTAACAAAACCCAAGAAGCCGAGTTTATCTTGAAAATTACCGATGACTATGGTAATAGCAAACAAGGAAAAGATAAAAAGATAGTAATTGACTTTTCTGGTCCAAATATAGGGG
>VGKO01000052.1 GCA_016867035.1 Candidatus Pacearchaeota archaeon | reverse complement strand
AGATTTTTTTGAACACATGAAACCCGCATTATAATCACAAACTTGTTTTTGTTTATCCACATTTCCACAAGAATCAAGACTCCAAACATTTTCTTGATAACAATAAGTTTTACTAGTTGCTTCACAAACTGTATTTAATCGAGGTTCGGTGCAACTTAGTCCAGAGTAAAAGTTCCCTGAACTGCATTTATCTAAGGTTGTTATTTTACAATTTTTTTCATAATTTCCTCCGAATAAACAAGCACCCTCTTGTCCTCCTTTTCTAAGCGCCATGCAACTTGCTTCATCCATAAGTTGCCAATTATAATCAAATCCGTAAACTCTGGAGTTTAGTTCGCAAGTTCTTGAAGTAACAAACTCACTATTTGCACCCATCAAACAACATCCCCTATCGCAAACACTTTCCGAGCAACTTGGAGAAAAAAAGAATTCTCCGCTATTTGTTAGACAAGCAGCAGAATCAGCATTTAACGAACACAATCCGCTGGAAGGATCAAAACAGCAACCCCCTGCAGCCACAATTCCAATTAGGAATAAAAACAAAAAGGTTCCAAATATATTTTTTATTTGTTTAGTAAGCACAGTTTCTTATGGCAAAAACAAATTGTTTGCCTGAATTTATTTCAGTAATAGTAAAGACTTCTTCTCCGTTCATTCCGTAAACAGGCTTTATTATTTCAAATTCTCGATTATATCTCATTAAATTAACTAAATCAGCATTACAACTTTCTTCTCCACAATTACAATCTAGTTCTTGATTTATTATTCTATTAGTAAGATAAATAAATTTGTATAATGGAGAACTAATTTTTACATTAAAACTTTCAATATTAACCTTTTGTTCATTTACTTCAATAACTAAATCTTTTTTTATTTCTGTTCTTATTTCTTTATCTACTATCATTACATTAATTTCATTAGATTCAGATTGGTACTTGTAATTTCTTAAACTTGATTTTATTGTTTCAAAACAAGCATTTATTTTAGGAGCGATATATTCTTTAATTTGATTTTGAGTTTCAACTATTAACATTGGATGATTATTGGTACATAAATTATTTTTTCCAGAACTATCACAAAGTAATTCATAGCTTGTTAAATTAAAAATCCAGGGATTATCTTGTTCAATAAAACCTGCGTTTTTTATTATAACTTTCTCAGCTTCTTCAATAGCTTCTTTAGTACATTTATCCACACTTGCTTTTATATAACCCGAAGGATTTTCTTTTAAACTAGGAATATCCGAGTTTTTATTAAGTAATAGAAATCCGGCTATAATAAAAACAATTATTATTGCCACAATTACAAATATAGTTAATTGTCCTTTCTTTGAATTTACTTTTATCCACTCTTTTTTCATTTGCTTATTATTTTATGTTAAACTCCATTTATATTTCTTTATATGTAGGTTTTAATTGCCATTGCGCATTGTGGATTCTCATTTCCAAATACATCGCGACATTTAACAAAGTATAAACTATTATCTTCCCAAGCAATTCTATGGGTTTTTTCTATTCCTTCCATTAAAGTTAAATTTTGTGAAATAATGCCCTCGGGATTTAAATTAAAATCACATTTGCTTGAAACATTTTTATTTACATAACAAACCGAATTTTCATTGGTTAGTACAACTAAATTTCTGCTTAAATCATAGGCTCGTGTTATTATTGGCTCAAGGTTATCAATTGTAACATTTATCCAAGCTTCTTTTTCATCGAAATTACCTGCATCATCGATACATTTAATAGTTAATTTATTATTTCCAGCAGGCATGCTTGTGAATGTTTGTGAATGAGTTTTTGCATTTGTGCTAAAAAATTGTATATAATCTGTATTTTCAAATTTATAACTACATTTGGATTTTCCTGATTCAATACATCCAGAAGTTTTTACTTCAAGTTTAGCACTAATTGGTGCTTGTCCCGTTATTATCTGATTTTCAGGAGTTATTGAAGTTATATTTAATCCTTCTTTGCAAACTTTTATATTATATTCTTTAGGATTTTCGTTTACATTTGGACGCCTTGCAGTATTATTTAAGTCTAAATCTGGTTGGTCTGAGCATTTAAAATAAAACTTATTATCTCCAGCATTTAAATTATCAAGTAAGGCATAACAAGGCCATTCGCCTAATTTTGCACTTTCAGGATTAGTCATGCAATATAAACTTGAATTCATTTGATTAAATAATTTATTTTCTTTTGAGTACTTACAATCACTTGGTTCATTTACCCACATTACAACCGAACTTGAATTTTCTCCAACCTTGAGATAACTTCCGCTAACAGGGCTAAAACTAGTTATAGCCGGAGGAGTCAAATCCTCTCCTTTATCTGCAACAACCTTGACAGCAAACTCGGCTCGATTATACATTCCTGCAAAATTTCTACATCTTATATAATAATTATTTTCTCCTTCAACAAATCCAAGAGTATCGCTCGAGGTTTTATTTCCCATATGTGGTGATAAAGTTACTTTATGATAACTTCCTTGGCTAGGATTTTGTGCTTCTTGAGCACTATAAGCCGGTATGCTTGTTTCCATTTGAACACTCATCTCATCAAAAGTAGAGGTATGTTTGTTGTCTATTTTGCATTGAGCATATTTATCGGTGATAATTCCAAAGGTAAAACTCTCTTGTTTTTCAACCATGCCTTCATTAGTAGGGTTAATAATTCTAAATCCTGTTTCTCTTACTTCACTATAACTCAATCCTGTTGTGAGGGCTTCAGGCCAGGGAATTATTGTTGCACTCCAAGTTTCATCAAGTGAAGCGCAATATCCTGGCTCCCCATTCTCAATATAGTATTGACAATTCATTCCAAGCGAACGACATCTATACTCGCTGCAAGTTCTAATATCTTTGTTGCATAAAGAACAATCGCCTTGCGTTGGTGGTTCCCAAGGTTCACAAGTATATTGCATTATCCAATATTCATGATCTTCACCAGTGAAATAATAAGAGTATATAGAATATAATATTGCTGCAATTAATATTACCCAACCAACAGGCCCAAGTGCAGCTGAAAATCCTGCCCAAGATAATCCGGCAAATCCCACAGTGGCTCCAGTAGTTGTGGTTGCTGTTACAGCGCTATAAACTGCAAC
>VGKO01000051.1 GCA_016867035.1 Candidatus Pacearchaeota archaeon | reverse complement strand
TCAAAAAAATTCATGCGCATTTCTCAGGAATAGAATTCACAGCAAAAGGCGAGAGAAAACACCTAGTTACTCAAGAAAAAGATATAAAAGAACTCTTTACTTATCTAAAAAAGTTAGATATAGAGATTTCAATCATTAATGAATCTCCCCAACCACTTGAGGATGCAATTAAAATGAAGGAACTTTTAGATAAATAATAAAAAAATAAAACAAGAAGAAAAGATGGAAGAAAACTTAAAAAAACAGCTAATGGAACAAGCAGGTTTTAAATGCAAGAAATGCTCCTATTACTCTCCGCTTGGCCAAGGGCTCGAGGTAAATAAACAATTCAATTGTGTTTTATGTTCGGTTTGCAATACCTTTGCTCCAAGAGAGCTTGAAAAGTTTAACGAGTATATTAATGAAAAAATAAATTGGCAGGAACTCGAAACCTTTAGAAGATTCGGCACTAATAAGGGTTCACATACCCCCCACAAACACGGCATGGTCTCTAAAGCAAAAGAAGGAATGTTAATGGCTAGGCCAGCATTTGGATATAATGTCATTAATGGCCAGCTTTCAGTTCATCCTGAAAATTCTGAAGCAGTCAGAGATATTTTTAATTTATTTTTAGAAGGTTTAAGTTTGAATCAAATTGCTAAGCGTTTCGATATCTCTGTAAATGGGATAAAAAAAATTCTAAAGAACTTTACCTATATAGGAAAAATAAAGTTCAATTCTCAAATTCATCAAGGAAACCATCAATCTATAATAAGTCCGGAAGTTTTTAATAGAGTACAGCAAAAATTCGACAAACAAAAAGAAATATAAACACTCTCGAACAACGATTATTATAAAAAAGAGGAAAAATGAGCGAGATAGAATCACCAACCAAGCAGGCTTTTAGAATTCAAATCCCCTGGGGTTTAAGATTTTCTTTAATTTGGACAATCTTTTTTGGAGCAATTGGGTTATTTATCCAGTATTCTAAGAATAGGGTTGGATTTATTTGGACAGAATTTTTTACTTCAAAATACATGGATTGGTTCGCAAGTTTCGGAAACTTTACTAATCCTGTTTATTACTCAGATATGCAATCTGTTTTTACTTCTATTTTAGGTTCTTGGTATTACTTTTTTTACACAGGCGGATTACTTGCACTGATTTGGGGAATTATAAGTTGGATTGTTCATTTCGAGATAAGCGTGAAAAAACCAGAGTTTAGAAGAGAGGAGCAAGAGCCTTTAAAGACACAAGAGACTAACCAAGAAAAAAAGAAATCTTTTTTCGCTCATAAAGTTGAAAAAGAAGATATAGAAGAATGGTTAGATGAAGCGTGGTTATTAATTTCAGAAGGAAAAGTTACAGAAGCCCAGGCCATGTACAATCAAATACGAAGATACTATGACCCTGCTAAAGACCCCGAGAAGATATTGCGTTTGAGTATTGTAGATTTATATCTTGCGCTATTAGAGTGTAAGAAATAATTTTTGAAGGCAGGTTGTTTGAACTTAATTTTCTTACTTAATTTATTAACAATTAAAAAACAGATGGAATAAACATACTAAAACTTTCAAAAAAGCTCTAACTATCTGTAAGACTTTTGTCTTTTGCTTCTAGCTTTAGAATCGCCTGGTTTGTAAGGTTCCTTGCGTCTTGTATCTGCTACAAGCATGTTTCTATCATATTCTAAGAAGGCTTTTTTTACCTCGCTAGATTTTGTGAATTCAACAATCGCTTTAGCAATTGCAAGTCTTGCTGCTTCAACTTGGCTTTCATTTCCACCGCCTTTAATTGTTACTTCAATATCAAATTTCAAATCTCCAAGAGTTTGTTTAGCAATATCTAATGGTTCTCTTATTAAAAGAACGTGAAACATTGACTTTAGATTCTGATAAGGAATTTTATTTATTGTAACTCTTCCATTCCCTTCGGTAATTCTAGCTTTTGCAATTGCAGTTTTTCTTTTACCCGAAGCGATTAATTTTTGATTTATCATTATACTCTTAAACTTAATTCCTCCACAGTTATTGCTTTGCTTGGAACATTTGTTTTTATTTTAATTATTTTTTCTTTTTTGAATTCTTCTGGAAGTCCTTTGTAACATTTTATTTTTTTAAGTGCTTCTTTACCTCTTCCATTTCTCCAATCTGGTAACATTCCTCGAACGCATCTTTTCATTATTAATTGTGAGTCTTTTGAATAAAAAGGGCCCTTTCTAGGCTTCATACTATTTATGCCTCTTCTTAATTTTAGTCTTTCAATAACATTGCTTTTATTTCCACTAATTAATGCTTTTTCACAGTTTAAAATAGCAACTTCTTTGCCTTGTAAGGCTTGCTTAGCTGCAAAACTTACTATCCTACCCATTACAGCATTATCTGAGTCGATATATATTTTTTCCATTTTATGTTTATACTAATAATTCTCCTTCTAATTTTTTATTTTCTTTTAACCCTTCAAGTATAGTTTTTGTTTCACAACCAGCTTTCTTTAATTTTTCCATTGCAACTTCAGAATAAGATAAAGCATAAACCTTACATTTCTTTTTTATCTCTCCTGAACTTAAAACTTTTCCTGGAATGATTACACTATCCTTTTTAGAATCGTTTATTTTATTAAGATTTACTGCAGCATGCCTTTTTGTAGAGCCTGCAAGTTTATTTGCTAAATCTAAAAGATTTGCTTTTTTGGCAAGAAATATAGTTTGAACTAAAACAGGATTGGTTTTCCTTTTCATTTTTTTATTTATTTTTGTTTTGTTTGTCATTTTGTTTAAAATCTTTATGTCCTATGCGGATGCGGGGAGAAGGGTTCGAACCTTCGCAGGCAGTGAGCCACGCGGTCCTTAGCCGCGTCCGTTTGACCGCTCCGGCATCCCCGCGTCGTTCTGTCCTTACTTAATTGCTTTAGCAAAATCCTTGAGCTCTTGTTCTATAGCCTCAACTGATTTTACAAAAATATCTTTTGGAGTTATCTGTCCCCAAGATTCGATATTAACTTCAAGTTCTAGTTCTTTATCTTTTTTGCTCTCTTCTATTAATTTTTTAAATGCTTCGTCGTCTTCGGTGTCCTCTGCGTATTTATAATATAATAATCCTGGACTAAACTTTGCATGTTGTATTCCCAAGCCCATTCTAGCTACAGCAACAAATTCAAGTTCTTGATCCTTGTCTAGAATTGTCAATGGCATTTTATAAACAACAGAATCTTTG
>VGKO01000050.1 GCA_016867035.1 Candidatus Pacearchaeota archaeon | reverse complement strand
GAATTACTTGCATCCAAATTAAGTTCTATTCTAGCATTAGTAATCTCTGTATTAGTTCTAGCAAAATTAATAATCCATGAAGCAAGAATTCCAACTGCCACAAGTCCTACAAGCACAAGCAATACTGTTACAATTATATTGCTTTGGCTTTTCTTACTCTTATTATTTATTTTTTTATAAATATTTTTTTGTTTTTTCATTTTTTTATTATGCTTGACAACCAGGAGGGGTAATAGTACCGAGTGTATAACAATTATTCGAATTAATTATAGTCGGTTTTGGATTAGGACAAACATTAAAATAAATATCTCCGCCTACAGGACGAGGATCTTCAGGATTATTTTCATTATTAAATTCACAACTAGTATAAATTGATTCAAGTCCAGAAACCCCAATTAAATTAATGTTTCCTGTTGAGCCACCAAAGCCTCCTGAATAAGAACCCCCTGCAATAGAAGAGATAATTTGAACATTAGAGGAGGATATTGCCATTTCTCCAGTTGAACCTCCAAGAATTATCCCATAACCTCCTTTTGAAATAATTTCAGGAACAGAAGAAAAAGAAACACTAATTTTCGAAGTCGAACCACCATAGTCTAAAAAATCATCAAAGGTACCTCCCCCATTTGAATAAACTCCTGTAGAAATAGAAGAATTATCTATTATGATTAAACCTGCATTTCCAGAATAACCATTAACCGCTCCAAGTCCACCTCTTGAATAGATTGCAGAAAGCGTGGAAGAATCAATATTTATTTCTTCAGAAGAAAAACCGGAATTAGTAATGTAATAGGAATTACTTGAACCACCACTAGAATAAATATTTCTAGCAGTAGAATAAAGTAAATTAATTTTTCCAGAATTTCCACCATCATAACTTGGCCCGCCACTAGAAGAAACATCGCGTACATTTGAATTAACTAATAAAATATTTCCCCCAGAAGGACCAGGTTGCTGTATTTCTGCAAAAGCCCCGACCGAAGAAACATCTAAGGAGATAGAACTGTTATAAATAGCAATATTTCCCCCATTCCCACAATAATCTCCGGAGATAGTTGTAAAACCAGTTGAACCTCCACTAAATACTCCTCCAATTAAGTTAAGGTTATTTAACCTAAAAGAATAGCCATCTTGACCATTTCCAGATTCCTCGGTTGAAGCTACGCCATTCCCATTAATATTTCCATTTATAGTAAAATAATTTCCGTTTATAACCACATCATTAGCATGAATTATAATACAATCTCCTGTATTGCCAGTCTGACCCAAATTACTATTTAAATAATAATCTCCAGGTTGATTAATTTCCCGACAAGAAGAAATTAAAGTTCCCGTAGTTTGTATGGGTCTACTAACGCAAACATGATTAGTACAATTTCCAGAAGCACAATCGCCATTACCCAAACAAAAACTAGAAGAAACATTAGAAGGATTTTCTATATTAGTAACATTAAACATCTGCAACATCCACTTATCACATTGAGCATCAGTATAATTAGCACAACCACATCTCCAAGCACCATCCTTTTTTCTACAACCATAGGCAAGAATATAATTAGTTCCATTAAAAAAATCCCCTCTTGTAGCATTTAAAAAAAGTTGTTTGGTTCCACTTCTATTTAACCAAACACTACTACCCGGAATAAAATTACCATTTAGTGTAAAAGAAACCCAATCATTAATTCTCGGATTATAAAGAAAAATATACTTATAGACAGTTATTGGCTCGGCTTCGGGCCAAAAAACACTAATATTTATGCTAAATATCTGATTATCTGCTGCTCTTTGAACACTAGGAGTTACATTCATTATAAGGGGTTTTGGAGTTAAGCCCGAAAGTACATCATAGGGCGGAGCATAACCAATAGAAGAATACTGCTTCTCATTTTCAAAAACAAATTTTCCAGTCACCGAAGCAAGGTTTCCATAATAGAACCAAGAAACCCCCAATAAAACCAAAATTAAAACGAGAAGCGAAATTAAAAGTCGAATTATAATTTTTATTATTTTTCTTTTAAAACTCGGATTTTCCAAAATTCTTCTCTCTTTTTTCTTCATGTTTTAGTTTAGTTTATAAATATTTATTTTCTAAAATCTCTTACTACCCTGTTCCCCCTGTAGGTTTAATCACACCATCCATTTGCATACACTGTTCCCAGCAATTCTTAATCGGAGAACATCCGTTTATCTTATTTAAAATATACCCGCATGAAACGACGTTAAAATACGGAGTAAGGGCGGAATTTTTCATAACACTCTCTTCAGAAGACCGAATTCCAGTTACTAAAAGAGAACAAGGCGTATAAATCCCCCCATATATCCCCCAATCTGGATAAGTCATACAATTTTTCGCGCCTTTTTTATAAAAATTAAGAACTGAAAGTATTTTTCTCTCCATAGAAGTTAAATTCAAACCAGAATCAGCAAAAACATCATATTCATCTAATAATCCGCCAAAACTATGCCCAAACTCGTGTATAAACGAAGAAAATAAAGAACCAACAGAATCGTAATTAAAAAACATGAATGGATAAAATTTACCTTTAATTGGGGCACCCATAGAAGGGTTATAAGCCGGATACATTCCATCCTCACTATAATAAACATAATAATTTACATTACAGGAGGATTCTCGGGCTATCAGGGTTATTATTGATTGATCAAATGTCCAACCCCCCCTAAATGACTCTTTAATAACCTGAGAATCATCAAATTTATACAAATCCGAATAAAAGGAGAAAGAATCAAGATTTTCTCTTAAAGGTGAAACTTGAATAAATCCCTTATTAATTATTTCGTGAATAGTTGTAAAAGTCAGACCCCTGGAAGTAAATCTTGAAGAAAAAGAACGAAGAAAAGCAATAGAAATTACATCATCCTTACCAAAAACATGAAGACAATTAGAAGTTAAAAGATTATAAGAAAGATTATTTTCTGGTTTTTTACTTTCTGATACTAAAAAAAGTATATTTTGATTATGATTAGTATTAGCTATAATTTTCTCTAAAATATCTTTATCATCTTTCCAACCCACAGGAGAACCAAAAAGTTCATATTTATATTCTGAAAAGGTATTACCATCATAATCCCAACCCTTAATTTTCCATTGATAAACGTCATACAAATAATCCCCCTTAGAAGTTTTATTTGTTTGAAAAAATTTCATAAAATCTTTTGTTTCAGTAATCAAAACGGTCCAGTTACCATTTTCAT
>VGKO01000049.1 GCA_016867035.1 Candidatus Pacearchaeota archaeon | reverse complement strand
TTTGTGGCTATGCTTCATGTGTTTGTGAAAATAATAAATGTGGTGTAAAACCAATTTAATTTATTTTTGATTAGAATATGAAAAAAGAGGAGGATATTAAATTAATTTTGGGAATTATTTTCTTAGTTGCATTTTTGAATATTGCATCTGCAAGTAATTCAGCTATTGAAGAAAAAGGTAATTATAACTCCAATTCAAAGATAAGTTCGAGTGTTCTTAAAAGTTTGGAAGATAAAGATAAAACCATGGTGCTTCTTGAAATTAAACAAGTTACTAATTCAAAAACAATAGCATTTGATGAAAAACAAAATCTAGTAAATCAAATAGGCGCAGATAGCATTAAAAACGATTTTGGTTCTGTAATAACTGCTAAACTTTCTAAGCAAGAAATAATCGAGCTTTCACAAAATGAAGCAATTTTGAAAATTGCTCCTATTCCAACCAGGAATATTTTTCTTCAAAATTCTGGGCCTTTAGTAAATGCTACTCTATCTTGGAGTTTGAAAGAATCGGGTTTGAATTTAACTGGACAAGGCCAAACAATTTGTATTATTGATACAGGCGTTAATTATAGTCATACTGATTTAGGTGGGGGTTATGGTAATAATACTAATATGAATTATAAAATAATAGGCGGTTGGGATTATTGTGCAGATAATGTTGATTGCAGTACTGAAGATTCAGATCCTATCGATGTTAATGGTCATGGAACTCATGTTGCAGGAATAGCTGGAGCAAATAATTCTATTCGAGGTGTAGCAACTGGTGCTAAGATTATAATGATGAAAGCCTGCAATTCTTCAGGAACTTGTTTTGATTCAGCTATTCGAAATGGAATTGATTGGTGTGTTGAGAATTCGAGTATTTTTAATATTACGATTATTAGCATGAGCCTTGGCGGGGGTTCTTATTCAAATTATTGTGATTATCAAGATGACCGTCTTAATTTAACTTTGGGAATAAATAATGCTGTTGCAAAGAATATAAGCGTTGTAGTTTCTACTGGAAATACTAATAGTGCTATAAATATTGCTTCTCCTGCTTGTGTGCGAAATGCTACTCCTGTAACTTCGGTAAGCAAGTCTGATGTTCTTTCATCCTATAATAGAAACTTTCTCGTTAAGTTGGCTGCGCCAGGAGAGAGTATTAATTCCACAAAAATCGATGGAACCTATATTGCTTATGATGGAACCAGCATGGCTACACCACACGCCGCTGGTGCCATAGCAATTTTAAATCAATACCTTGCGGCTACAGGAAGATCGAAAACCCCAAGCCAGATTGAAGATTTATTTGTTGGAACTGGTAAAAATATAACTGACTCGCAAAATACCAGTCAGAATTTTTCTAGGATAAATATTTACAATGCTTTACTTAATTTAGATACTTATGCCCCCAATGTTTCTCTTATAAGTCCCTTAGATAATAGTTTATTTAATTCAAGTATTAGTTTTAGTTGTAATGCCAGTGATTTGAGTTTGAAGAATGTAACTTTTTATCTTTGGAATTCAACAGGAGTTTATAATCAAACTACCTCGACTATTTCTGGCGGATTTAACTTTTTTCAGATAAATATTACTAATATCCTGCCTGGGCATTATAATTGGAATTGTAAATACTCCGATGAATCTGGAAATACTGCTTTTGCAGTATCTAATCGTACAATTAGTAATAGGAAGCAGGTTATTCTTATTGGTGTTGATGGCCTTAATAATGAAAGATTCCTTAGTTTATTAAATGCTGGAAATCTAACTAATTTTTCAAGATTAATTGCGGGTGTTGGTTGGAATACTATTGCTAATATCACAGGTCATACTACTACTCAAACTGCTCCCGGAAATGCTGAACTTATGACTGGTTTAAATCAAACTCTTAACGGCGTAGATGATAATGGTGCTGGAAAAATTGTTCCTGATAATGCCACTATTTGGGAAAGACTGGAGAATTTTGATTCTAATATAATTACGGGCTTTGTATATGGTAAATATCGTGCTGCTTATATTCCAAATTCAACTTTTAATAACGCTCTTGCAGATATTAATTGGTATGTTTATAATAAAAATTCTACTTATACTTATAATACTACTAATTGGAAATATGGAGGTTTTACTGCAACAACTATAGCCTATTCTGAAAATGTTTCAAATAAAGCTATAGAATTTATTAATACCTATGCTAATAATTCTTTCTTTTTGGTTGTTTATTTTGGGGTTCCTGATGCTGCAGGACATAATGATACTGATAATTCTGAAATTTATAATGCTTCTGTAATGAATGTTGATTATGGTTTGGGAATTTTGTTAGATAATTTGGAGGCAAATGGTTTGCGTGGGGCTAGCAATGTAACTCAGATAATAATTACTGCTGATCATGGATGGAATAATGGCACTACAAATCATAATACTGCTACAGGCTCTATTATACTCCCGCTTATAACTAATAATAAAAGTTTGATTTTTAATTCTTCTACAGATGGAATAAGGGAACAATGCGATGTCACTCCGACCATTTTAGATTATTTTTCTGTTCCTGTTTCTAATTATACTGATATTACTGGAAATGGTTGTAGCTCTATGCTTGGGGATTTAGTTGCTCCTAGAATAACTATTAATAACCCTTCAACTAGCTTGAGCTCTACTTCTGTAAGTTTAGGAGTAACTTTGAGCGAAGTTGGTTCTTGTCTTTATAGTTTGAATTCTGGAGCTAATAGTTCGATGAGTTCAAGTGATAATTTAACCTTTACAACATCAGTTACGGGTGTTGAAGGAAGCAATAGTGTTGTTTATTCTTGTAATGATACACTCGGAAATAGTAATTCCAGTTCAAGAAGTTTTAATATAGATACTTCCACTCCTTCTTCGGGTGGTGGAGGTGGAGGAGGTGGCGGAGGCGGAACCACTACAACTTCTATACTTTCTAATGATGAATTTAGTTTAGGTACTAGTAAAGAAATGGCTATAGGCTCGGAGGTTAAATTTATCTCTTCTAGTTCAACCCATAGTTTAAAAATAAATAAATTAAGTATCAGTTATGCAAACCTAACTTTGCAAAGCTCGCCTATTAATTTTTTAATCTTTGTAGGTGAAGAAACTAAAAAAGATTTGAATAATGATAGTATTTTGGATATTTATTTAAGATTAAATTCTATAACTAACAATAGGGCTAATTTAACTATAAAATCCATTAATGAGCCTTTAGGTTCGAATATTCCTGACAATAACTCTTTACTTACTGATGAAAGCACTAGTTCTAGTGATAAGGGTTTGCTTTCTAGCCCCGGTAGACTATGGCAAAAACTTTATATTCCTCTGATTATTCTAGTAATTGTAATCTTGGTTATAATATATTATGTAGAAAATAAAAAATTACATAGAGTTTTTGAAAGAAACGCT
>VGKO01000048.1 GCA_016867035.1 Candidatus Pacearchaeota archaeon | reverse complement strand
AAAAATGTGGCTGTGCTAATGATACTGATGCTCAATGTGATAAGTGGATGTTGCAAATGTTTAATGTTACTAATATAGAAAATCCTTCTAATGTTTCTTCTAGTTTTTGTTTGGGTAATGGCGATTGTGCTTCTGGAAATTGTACGGATAATGTTTGCGTTGGGCAGCCTATCATAAATCAAGATGTGATTTATGTTGATTCTTGTAGATATCTGAGTGAAAATGGAAAGAATTATGTTTTAACTAAAGATATATATCTTCCTTCCAATAAAGGTAATTGTTTAGTGATAAATGCCAGTAATATTATACTAGATGGAAATAATTATTCCCTTTATGGCAGAGGTAGTGGGGGAAGTCTGGCTTATAGTTCTGGAATTTCTACCCGCGGTAATATGCAAGGTAATGTAATTAAGAACTTTAATAATATCGCTAATTTTTCTTTTGGCGTTTATCTCTTTTATTTACAAACTAACACTCAAATTATTTCATGCGGATTTTTTAATAATTATGGGGCCGGGATAATTTCTGATTTTTCTTTTAATAATGTTATTTCAAATTGTAGTTTTATTTCCAATACTGCCGGGGTTCTTATTTCTGATTCTAATTCTACTACTATAAGTAACTCTTATTTTTATAATAACAGTAAAGGTATTCTAGCTTATAATCCAAAGAGTAGCAATCTAATTTTTATTAATAATATTTTTATTAATAATCCGGAGGGTGTTGTTTTTAATTCAATTTCTAATGCAATTATAGATTATAATTATTTTTACAATAGTACTCGTGCTATTATTTTTTCTGATTCTAATTCTACTACTTTTTCAAATAGTGTAATTCGAAATTGTGTTATTCCAGAAGGTCAAATAATTGATTGTCCCGGTACGAGTTCTATTTATTACTCTGGAAATTCTTGTTCTATTTTTATAAATAATGTTAGTTCAATCCCAGCTTACACTCAGGTTTCAAATTGTCCATTAATAGGGCAGGGATAATTTATAAATAAAAAACATGAAAAAACATAAAGAGAATAAAAAAAGAAGTAAAAAAAGCCAGAGCAACATAATTGTAACTGTGTTGCTTGTGCTAGTTGGGCTTGTGGCAGTTGGAATTCTTGCTTCTTGGATTATTGGTTTTGCTAGAACTAATACAGAGATTACTAATGCTAGAATAGAACTTAATTTGGATGCAAGTAATTCTTTTAATGGCTTGGCTTGTATAGGTCCTTGTGCTGCTGGCGGAGAAGATAAAACTAGTTTTGTTAGAGTTACAAGGGGTTCTGGAAATGTTGAACTTACAGGAATAAGTTTTGTTTTTTCTTTTAATGGTGAAACTAAGGTTTCTGAAACTCGTCAAAGACTTCCCGGAGAACTAGAGTATAAGACCTATTACAAAAGCTATAACTCTGATGAAGCTTATCCGGATAGTGTAGAAATTGCTCCTATCATAGAGATTAATGGAAAAGAAAAAGTTTTGCCTGTTGTTTCTAAGGTAAAACTGATTACTAAAACAGGATATTTTGATAAAACTTTAGCTACCTCAATAATCTCGAGTGAAGCAACTCCTGAAGGACTTCCTTTATAAGTTAAGTTAGCTTAAAGTTAATAAATATTTATAAACCTAAAACTCTAAGATAATATATGAAAAAAGAGTTGAGTTTGATATTGATGTTCTTTATTTTTGTATTAATATTCTCTTTTGTTTCGAGTGAAAATTTTATTCCGAAACCTCCGCCAAGCCCTACTAATTATGGCGGTCTTAATGATAATGCCTCTTCGGATTTAGGTTATCCCTCTGATACCAATACTATTTCTACAACAGATCTAGGGTCTTCGGAAGATTTAGAGGGTGATGGTTCTTTTAGTAAGGCTCTTGTTAGCCAAATTAAATATTATCTTTTAGGTTTAGTTGTGGTAGCTGTTGTCGTGGCAATAATTTTTGCTATTAAAAATGGGAGAAAAAAATGAAAAAAATAATCAGGGCAAAATCAAGAAGTACTTTAGGTTTTAGAAGAAAAGTTATAATTCGATTAATTATTTCTCTTTTGATACTCGCTGCTGTTTTAATTAGTGTTTCTTTGTATTATTATGGCTCCTTGCCTTTTTCTTCAACAGGAAAAGCAGTTTTAACTGGAGGTTATGATAATGTAGGTTATGCTACCCCTACTGGAAAGTTTAGTATAACTCCCGATAATGATCCTAATCAAGTTGGAAGTAATCAGATGTTTGATCTTAGGGTTAATGTTACAGAACCCGGAGGTTATGTTTATGCTATATTTTATGTTTTTAATTATAGATTAAATAGATGGATGCCTTTTGCTTTTCCTCAAGCGACAGAGGAAAATACTAATTGGATAGCTAATAGTGCTGAAGTTGATTTATCCTTGAATGCTACTGCTAATTTAATCAATAGCAATGAGGGTAAAAATTATATTGTTGCTTATTCTTGCAAGAAAGATAGTGGTGTTTGGAAATGTGGTTATAATGATTTAACTGGGGCAAATAATCAATGGATGCTCCATCAATTTAGTGTTAGTGGAATTACTAATCCTGCTCCTGTTCTAACTGGTTCCTGCATGATTGATAGTGATTGTGCTTCGGGAAATTGTACTAATCATGTTTGTGCTGCTGGTGTTCCTAATTCTCCGAGTGTTGTTGAAATTGATTCTTGTATGGAACTAGGTTTGCCTAATACTCTCTATATTCTACAAAATGATGCTTGGTGTAATATTGATGATTGTACTGGCTGTTTTGTAGTTACTGCAGATAATGTTATTTTGGATGGTAATGGACACCAAACTTGGGGCGTTGAAATCGGAACACCCTATCCTTCTGGGGAATTAATTATAAATAATTTTACTTTGAGAAATATTACTGCTGAAAATATTTATGTTCATCGCGCTTTAGAAAGTTTGAATTTTTATTATGTTAATCTTCTTTCTTTTTCTATATCTGAACCAATTTCTAAAATTAATGGTCTTGGATTGAATACTTATGAACGTTTGGTTGCAGGAACAATTAATCTAATAAATTCCTCTGTAAGTAATCTTGATGTAAGTGGAACATTTAATAATTATTATTGTCCGGAAGGCTATAGTGGGTGTGGTAATAATGGTGGAAATATTACCTTGATTAATTCTATAGCCTATGATTTAAATGCGAATGGTCTTGAAGGCTATGTTTACGGTGGTAAGGGGGGTAATATTTATTTAAAAGATTCTTCCGTTAATAATGTTTACGTTTCTGGTGGCGATGGGAGAATTATAGCGGGCGGGGGAATAGCGGGTTCGGGAGGTATTATTTATCTAGAAAGTTCTTTAGCTTCGGCATTGTCTTCTAATGGTGGAAATACTAATGGGGAGGTTGGGGGTTCTGGTGGGCAAATAATTATTTACAATTCGATCGCTAATAGTGCTCAGGTTAATGGGGGAAGCGGTGGAAGTTATGGTGCCGGTAGTGGGGG
>VGKO01000047.1 GCA_016867035.1 Candidatus Pacearchaeota archaeon | reverse complement strand
TTGGGAGAAGGAATGATTATTTTAGGTATTGTTCTTATCATATTTGCATTTTTTCTTTAATCCTCCATAGTGTTACTTTAATTGACTAATTATTGAACTCCTCTATTAGTTGAAGTAGGTGTTTTAGACTTCTACCTAATCTATCTATCCTCAAAACTAGAACTCTAACAAACTCCCCCTTTCTTATTCTTTGTAATAGTCTCCTGTTCAGCAACTCTTTTTCCTAAGCACCGGGGGAGAATCGAACTCCCGAAAATCCGCTCTGCAGGCGGACGCAGTACCATTGTGCCACCGGTGCATAATTTGAAGTATATCAAATTACTAGTCCCAACGCACCTGCAAGGATTTGAACCTTGGACCCCCAACTTAGAAGGCTGGTGCTCTATCCAGGCTGAGCTACAGGTGCTTCTAATAAAAGAGAAAAAGAGCGTATTTAAAATTACCTATTTAGAAATTTTGGATAGAAATTCTTGCTTTATCAATTCTTTCTTCTCTTTAGAAAGTTCAAATAGAAATCGTTTTATCATCTTTTCATGAATTGTAAAAATATAATTCATTTTTATTATGCTATCCTTGGGCAATCCCTCTTTTTTTGCGATTAGAATACCCTTCATCTTTAAGTTACTAGTTATTCCGGCTACGACAACATTTCCCAACTCTTCAAACAAAACTAAGGAGGGTCTTTTTTTAATTTCAAAAGTATCAGTATATTGAACTTCAGCAAGAACAACGTCCCCAAATTTGTATTCCATCATAATTTATCCCAGATTTCATCCTCTTTATTATCCCAAAGCTCTTTCATTATAGGTTGTTGAATTTTATGTAAGAATTCGTCATATTGATTTCTTTCTTTAAGTTTTAAAATTATTTTAGCCATCTTTTCTAATAGTTCATTATAACTTTGTTTTGGGTGCTCTTTCGCATGTTTAAGCATTTCAATTACTTTTTTATCTAAAAGGATAGTTGATTCTTCCATACATAACTAGCATATAACTACTTATATATAAACTTTTCCATATAGAAGAGAGTTTTTATAAACTCAAATTCATATTACTAATCATGGTAAAAATTCCAATAACTTTCCTAGGCACAAGTCAAGCAATTCCTACATCTAGAAGGAATCATACTTCTATACTCTTACAATATAATGGTGAAAATATACTTGTAGATTGTGGAGAAGGAACTCAAAGACAATTCCGCAAAGCACATTTAAATCCTTGCAAGCTTACAAGATTATTAATTACTCATTGGCACGGCGACCATATTTTGGGCATAGCCGGATTATTACAAACTCTTTTGCTAAATGGCTACAATAAAACTCTCTATGTTTATGGTCCAAAAGGAACTAAAAATGATTTAGGAGAATTAATTAATCTTCTAGTCCCCTATAATAAAATCCCAATTAAAGTTCAAGAAATAGAAGAAGGAAAGTTTCTAGAAACTAAAGATTTTTATCTCGAAGCAATGCCTATGCAGCACTCAATTCCCTGCAACGCTTATGCTTTTGTAGAAAAAGAAAAAATAAGACTTGACAAAAAGAAAATTAAACAATTAAAATTGCCAAACTCCCCAATACTAGGACAATTGCAAGCAGGCAAGGATATAGAGTTTAACGGAAAAAAAATCAAGTCAAGTCAAGTAACTTATAAAACCGAGCAAAACAAAATAGTTTTTATTTTTGATACAGCCCTAAATGATAATTGTCATAAAATATCCAAGGATGCCAACACAATTATTACTGAAGCAGTTTATTTAAACGACGAGTTAGAGCTAGCAACCCTCCATGAACATTTAACAGCAGAGCAAGCTGCAAGTATAGCAAAAAAAGCCAATGCAAAAGCATTATATTTAGCCCACCTCAGTCAAAGATATGATAATAATGAAAAATTAATTCTCAAGGAAGCTAAAACTCAATTTAAAAATACCTTTATTGCTGAAGATTTGATGAAAATTCAGGTTTAAGCAGCCAAACCATAAACTAATTCTGATTTTCCAGCAGTCACATGGGCACTCTCACCTTTTAATAAAAACTCAGCTACAACCCTTTCTAATTTTGGATTAATTCTAGCTCCACGAACAGGCTTTAAAGAAAATCCAGCCTGTTCTAAGGCACAAGCAAGTTTATCTCCAAAATAATCCGAACTTAAATTTCTTTTATAATCTTTTTGTGCCATAATAATTAAAAGAATAAACTAGTTAATAAATCTCCCTCTTTTTACTGTTTTATTATTTTTTACTTGGCCCCTCATAAACTGTATCAAAACAGCTACTAAAAACATATTCCCCCATTATTGCAACACTCTTTAAAAAGAAAGAGGACATAACCCCGCCCAAAGCGTAAATAGACACATCCGGCTTATCTATTAATAGACCCACAACAGCCGTAGCAGAAGAAACTTCTAAACTAAAGTCACCTATAAGCCCAAGTAATCCAAACTCCCCTAATTGCTCGATTCTCTCCCCTAATCGATGCGCTATATTCAAATTTCTCATTCAACAAACAGACTCTTTGTATTTTAAAGCATATCTATACTCCCGGATATATAATAATTTTTTGAAAATTCAAAGCGCCAGCTAAATTATGATTCTGTAAGAATTCCGCTCAGCGAAATAAATGAGCAAAACGCTTAATTTCTTTTTAATTTTATTTTGTAGCAGGAGAGATGAAGATAATTGTATCGCCTCTAACAAAGGCAAGTCCAAGCTTTCTCTTCATTTCATTGTTCTCAAGCTCGCTAGCATTTTCTAACACAAGATTAATGTGTATATCAAATGCCACAAGTGTACCGACAATTTGCTTGTCGTTCTTGAGCTGCAACAAAATTTCTTTACCCTTAGATGCATTAAGCATATCCAAAGGTCTTTCAATTCCATTAGCCATAAAAACTTATAACAAGAACTCTTTTTAAAGTTATGCTTAGTCCAAAATATAATTTTTGGAGATTATTTGGTTCGTATAAATAATAATTCAGGCCATGTAACTACCCCTCATCCCTAAATAACTTACAATTAAAAAACAGAAGGAATAAACTTAATAAACAAAACATAAATCAAAAACAAAAGGTATTTAAAGCAACTTTTTATAAAATCTTTATGACAAACGGACGTAAAATAACTGGTGGAAAATACCATTCTAATCATAAAAAGAAAAAGAATGAAGTTCCAGGTATTCCAAGAATAGTTAAACTTCGCGAGAAAAAAAATAAATTTCTTAGAGTTAAAGGTGGAAATAAAAAAGTAGTTCTTTTATCTAACAATATTGCAAATGTTACAGATAAAAAAGGCAAGACAAAAAAAGCAAAGATAACCAATGTTGTCGAAACTCATGCAAATCGTTTCTTAGCAAGACAGAATGTTATTATTAAAGGCGCTGTTATAGATACTGAACTTGGCAAAGCTCAAGTTACTAATCGCCCAAGCCAAGAAGGTATGATTAATGCTAAGCTGATTTAGTTTAAAACTAATTAACAAAACAAAGAAAGCCACTCGAAAATAGCAATTTTTAGGATATTTTTTTATTTT
>VGKO01000046.1 GCA_016867035.1 Candidatus Pacearchaeota archaeon | reverse complement strand
TTTTTAAAAAAAGGAAAGATGTTTTTAATTTTCCTGAATTAATTAAAACAGAAACAACATCACAATCAAAGGAAATAAATGACATAAAAGAACCTTGTATAATTATAGCAGGAAATGGTATGTGTACTGGCGGGAGGATTAAACATCATATTAGGCATGGCATAGGTGATCCAAAAAACACAATTTTATTTGTTGGCTTCCAAGTGCGAGGCACATTAGGTTATTGGATAAAAAAAGGAGAGAAGAAAATTAGATTATTAGGAATAGAGGCTTTTGTAAGAGCAAAAGTAGAAGCGATTGATGGATTCTCTGCTCATGCTGATGCAGAAGGACTAGAAAATTGGGTTAAAAACTTTAAGCCAAAACCTAAAAAAGTATTTGTATGCCACGGAGATTTAGAAGAAGCTCAAGCTTTCTCAAACAAGCTTGAGAAACTCAAGTATAAAACCTATATCCCTAGTTTTAAAGAATCTTTAAAACTTTAATTCTAAATAATCAACTTGCAAATTTTAAAGCATAGAAAGGTATTTAAATAACCTTAAATAACATTATTTAACATGGTATTGAAGACATTTAACTTAGAAGAAGAAACCTATGATAAATTTTCAGAATTTTGCAAAGCCAATGGAATTAGCATGAGCAAACAAATTAATATTTTTATTAATGCACAAATAGCTGAAGAGCCGAAAGTTAGAGAAGAATATTTGAAAAAACTTGAAATTATAAGAAAGGGCAAGTTTACCAAAATAGGAAATATAGAAGATTTTAAGAAGAGATATGCCTAATATGAATTATGGGCTATGAAGTAGTTATTCCAGAGCATATAGACAAGATTTTTAAAAAAATTTCCAAAAAAGATAAACTGCAATTTGAAATTATAACTCGAAAAATGCAGGAAATTCTTGAAAATCCCTATAGATTTAAACCACTTACAGCCAATATGGCCGGACAAAGACGAGTTCATATAAGGCATTTTGTTTTAACCTATGAAATACTAGAAGAAAAAAAGATTATAAAAATTTTAGACTATGATCACCATGATAAAGTTTATGAAAATTAAAATCCAATATAGATGTAACCAAATAGAGTAAAATGAAATTAATAAAACAATCAAAACTGAAACTCAAAAAAGTTATTGTGAATGATTTGATGCAAATAAATTATATATACTACTTAAGCGAAAAGCCTGGCAAAAATTTTCAAGAAGATTTCAAACCCGAGCTAACTCCTAAGCAAATGCTTGAAATAGGAGTTTTTGGAGGAAAATACATGACTGACTGTAAAAAAGAATTTCCAAAATGGTTTAAGAAAGCTAAACTCTGCCCTGATTTTCACAATCCTAACTTGAATTTCTTTAAAGTTAATGCCTCACAACCACTCGGAGTTTGGAAAAAGAAGGGCTGGATAAGTAGGGAAGATCCAAGAGGATGGTTTCAATGGTATTGTAGATATCATCAAGGCAGGAGAATTCCTTGGGAAGACGATAAACAAATTAGGAGATGGAGAGCAATTAAGCGCCATATAGCTCAACTAAAAAAGAATTGTAAACCTCAAAATCTTGAATGCAGACCTGTTCAGAGACAAGCGCTTTTGCATTGGGCAATTGATTCTAGAAAGATTTGATTTTTTTAGTAGGTTTATTCGACCTTTGATTTAATTGTAAGAGGGGGTTGAGTTGTTATTAATTTTTAAGAAGCGAGCGGAGCGAGCGTATTATCAAAACAAATTCTTTTTTACTTTTTTTCTTCTAGAAAATAATGCAACAAACTTATCATCAAGCTTTTCATCTGCGAAACTTTTATTTTTGCTCAGATTAACACAACTTCTTCTTAAGATATCTTCAATTTGCTCGTTAATTGAAAAGAGGTTTTTCTTAGCTCTTTTTTCAATTGAAGCAAGAACTTTATTATCAAGATATATCTCTAGCTTGGTTTTATATTTTAATTGAGTTTTTTTACAAGAGCGTAATAAATAGAAGGCTTCATCGACTTCAGCAACAGGCCATCCTTTTTTCAAGAGGGGCTCGCGTATTTGATAATCTTCAAAACCTCTTGCTCTTGCAAGTTTAATGAAATCAAGAAGTTGGGGTTTTGGCATGTTTTGGTTTTTTATTAGTTTATTTAACTGGGTTTTATTAGATTAATTTAATGTTTTTTTATGATTGATGTTTAAAGTAAGAGTTATGAAGCCTAAACAAACGATTAAACTCAAGCCCGAACAAGATTGAATTGGAGCTAATAACCCTTTTTTCATTTTTAGTTACCTTTTTTATCTTTTCTTCTTTTTACTTTTTCCAAGATTACTAGCAAGATTGCTTGCTTTATTTGCTCTAAATCTTCCAAGCGCAGAAGCAAATAAAATTAAGAATAAAAGCATAAAAATTACAGAACAAGGTTCGAGGAAAGTAGGCTTGCATCCAAAACAAGTTTGACAAGTCGTAGCCGAGTACAAACAGAATACAGCTAATATAGTTAAAAACCAAGCCCACACAACTTTATTTGACATCCTTTCTATCCTCTTCTTATTTTAATCATGAGTGTTTATTATTTAAAGGTTGCGAAACGAGATTATTAGCTGAATTTAACTGCTACTTAATTGTTGGCATCAGCTCCTCTTCATTAACCTATTAAATAATCCCTCAACATAACGAATTAGAGATAATAATATTGTCTTATTATGTCAAATAACTTAAATACTGTTTGGAAGGGCAATGAATGATAGTTCTTAACAGAAAGAATATTTTACAGAACCATCTTACTTAAAAAAGTTATTCTATGAGTAAAATCATGCCAGATGTAAAAACGATTAGGGGGTTTTTAAGAAATTGGGATTTACCGCCGAGTTTGGATAATCTTGATTGGGATACTGCTCTGCTCTTAAAAAGAAGAGATAGAGATAAACAAGAGTGGGAGTTTGGGGCATATGATTTTAGAGAAGGAAGCGTAGAGATAAAACTTTTTGATGATTCAGAGGATCCAAATTTAAAGGATCCTCATTATTGCGAGACCGATGAAGATTGGCAGATAAAAAAACTTGAATGGATAAAAAAAGGACAATGTAGCTGGAGACTTTTTAAAGAAGGTATAGCTGAAGGATATATTAGTTATAGCGAGCATAACCCTGATTCAGATGAATTTTTATTAGTTACTAATTGTGCGGACGAATATCTAGATGAATATTTCTTTGGCACAAAAGAAGAACAATGGGATGATATGTGTGTAGACAGAGAAGAATCTATTCCAGAAGCAAGGAGAGAAAGAAAAAGAAAATTGGGGAGAATGTTTGGCAGAAAAATACCTAGCCAAAATGCACTTGAAGAAGCAAGAGAGCAAGGAACAATTTGGCAATTATATGTACAAGCAAAAACAAGATATGCTAATTCAGCAAGAACCCCTGGAGAATATGACGCTAGAATAAAGGATATTGTTTCTAAATTAGGAATTTAAGTGTTTAAGCAGAAATTTTTTGTTGCTAGTTACTACAAGCGAGCCCGGAGGGCGAGCGATACCTTTAAAAAACCAGAAGCATAATAAAAATTGCCCTGAGGAAAGAGTTCTGTTGCATTTAATATGGATAAAGCACAATTAGAGTTAGTATCTTTAAGAGAAACT
>VGKO01000045.1 GCA_016867035.1 Candidatus Pacearchaeota archaeon | reverse complement strand
GGGGGTAACTATGGGTGTTTGGTATCCTGGTTTTACAGGTATAATTGCGGTTGGAGATCCTTTAATGAAAATTTATGATTTTTCTTATTTGAATAATTCTAAGAAACTATTGGGGCAACAATGTTCGGAAGATAACGAATGTTTATCTGAGCGATGTTCAGCAGATATTAATGGGGAGAAATTTTGCTATAATCCTTTGGATGGTAGTTGTTTAATCTCTATTTGTAATTCTAGTAACCTAACTAAATATACCTATAGTTCTGAATGTCAATCTAAGACTTATCTATTAGATGGCTTTATTACTGTCGATAATGGTTATTCAAAGTGTACTAGCTTATCAAAAATTGCTACTTGTATTAACTCTACATGGGTTTTATCCTCCTGTAATAATGGGCAAAAATGTCAACCGGGTTTTTTATATAACTCCTGTGGTTCTAAGATTGCTTGTAATGATTTTTGTGGTAATCAAAGATCGATAGGGGAAACTTGTACTAATAGTTCTGAATGTGCTAATTATGGTTTGATTACAAAAATTCCTTCCCATTGCAGTTCGGATATTTTTGGAGTTTCTAGATGTCATTTCGATAAAAATGCCTGTATTGTTAATGAAACTGGCGAGACAATAGCTTCAGATCATTATTATTGCTTAAACTCTAGCACGCGAATTTTATGCAGTCTTGGAAATTGGAGTTTAACTTCAAATTGTGAATTTGGTTGTTCGAATGGTTTTTGTAATTTTAATAATGCAGAGGAATTTGTTTTTGACTCTTTAGAACCTGGACAATATGCTCTTTATGTAATTCCCCTTATTCCTGAAAAAAATAAGGTTAGCTCGCTTTTTGGAACATTTATTGAATTTGGAGATACTCTTATTATTTGGAATGTTGGTGATTTTGGTTCTGTTGAGCTTGGTAAAATAAGGGGCAGTTCTCTTTTTACTTTAAACATGCCCGAGTTTTGGTGGGCGGATAAAATTGTTTCGGGTAGATTGGGCTCAACACTTTCTTCTACGGTTTCTAATAAGTCTTTAGAAATTGGAGAGGCATTTAGTATTTATTTTTCTGAAAATAAAAAAACACCAAATCTTTTAAAGATAACGGGTATTAAGTCTCCTTATAAACAGACTTTAACTATTTCAGGTTCTAGAATGATGACTATCCTGGATTGTTCTGAAGAATATAATTCCTCTAGAGTTCTAAGAGAAATAAACTCGATTGGAGGGAATTGCACTAAATTAGGAAAACTCTTGTTGAATGGTTCTTATTCTTATTTTGATTTAAATGTAATTGTTCAGGAAGATTTTAGTTTAAAAAAAGGATATGGTTATGTTTTAATTTGTGATGCTATGCAGCCAATCAACTGGACTCCTTCTTGCTCTGCATATTCTGGATGCGAAATTGGGGCTAATTGCGGACAAAATGGTTTTTATGGTCCTTCTTTTTGTAGAGGTAATCAATTGATTAAAAATTATATTAATTTTACATGCAATACCTTTGGAAGAAGTTATGGTTCTTGTTCTAATAGCTCCTCGGAACTTGTTTTAGAAACTTGTAATTATGGTTGTAATTCTTCTATGGGAGAATGTAATCCTTTTGTTAGGTGTTCTAATAATCTTGATTGTGGAAGGGATTATTCTGGACAGATTTTTTGTCAGAACTCTTTTAGGTCTTTAAATCAAACTAGTTTTGTTTGTAATAATCCTGGAACTGCTTTAAGTTATTGTTCTAATTCTACTTCTAAAGTTGATTTGGAGTATTGTCCTACTGGCTGTAATTTAAATAAGGAATGTAATTTACCTATTAATTGTTCTAGTAATTTTGATTGTCCGGGGGCTGTTTTGGTTGATGATCCTTTTTGTTGGGAAGGTAGTTTGGATAGTTATCAACTAGTTTCTGAATGTGTTAATCCTGGTTTGCCTGGTTCTTTTTGTTCTAGCAGAAAACAACAAATAACTATTAAAAAATGTGAACCTAACTATTTTGGAGAGTGGAGTAACTCTTTTTGTTACGATAACTCTATTTTTAGAAATAGAGAAACAATTATTAGAGAATGCTCTTCTGAAATACTTGATTGCCTACACGAAAGTCGTGTTGAAACCGAGATTATTGAAACTTGTTTTTATGGCTGTTCTTCTTCTAGCTGTAGTTTTCCATTTCAATGTTTCTCTGATTCGGATTGCGTTAGTGAAAATAAATGTTCGATTGGCTCTTGTGTAAATGCTGGAACTATTGAGTCTAGTTGTTCTTATTCTCCTCTTTCGGATGGTAGTTCTTGCGGAGAAAATCAGAAATGTTTTTCAGGAAATTGTAAAAAAGTCGGGAGGATTATTAATGATAGCCTGCTTAATTTTACTATCTTTATAGACTCTAGAATTGATCCGGAAAATGATTTTTATGGTTCTAAAAAAATAGAATTTAATTTTAGTCAATCAAAAATAGTTGAATTCTTTCATAATTTTTCTAAGAATGATCTAGACTTAAGATTAATAAATATTAAAAAAGGAATTTCAAGCGTAAATAGAACTTTTGCTATTATTAACAGCTTAAATATTAGTTCTAAAACACTATATCTCAATAGGGCTCAGAATAATTCTAATGCTGTTTGTATTGCAGACAGGGAGAATCTAAATAATGAAACTGATATTCTCCTTAATTGTAGTATTCTTCCTTGCCCTGGAAGCTTTGGTAATTATAACTGCTCTATTGAAAATAATTTCTTTATTATTTCTGGACTAAAGCATTCAGGAGTTTTGGAATATTTATTGTATTGTGGAGATAATATCTGTAATAACGGAGAAACCTGTGCTAGTTGTTCTAAGGATTGCGGCGCTTGTTCTAATGGTGGTTCTGGTGATTCTGGAGCAGGAAGTTCTGGCGGAGGAGGAGGAGGTAGCTCTGGAAGTAGTTCAGTAGGTAGTTCAGGAAATAATAGCTCTGGAAACTCAAACAAATGTTTGACTAATTGGAATTGTAGTGAATGGCAAAATTGTATTGGCGGAAGACAGATTAGAACTTGTGCTAAAGAAAAATTGGATTGTGAAGTTTCTAGTCCAGCAATTATTGAAAGAACTTGTGATACAGAGAATAATCAAACCATAAATTTAATGCCTTTTAAAAAATTCTCTGTGAATAATTCTTATTGGTATATTATTGGAATAATTGTTTTTGTCGGAATTATTATTCTAATAAGCTGGATAATTATTTCAATTTCTAGAAAAATTGCTATTCTAAAAGAATCAAGTAGAGAATAATTATCTTAGCCTGATTGTTTCAAGATTTCTTGGGGTGTTGGTTTCGCAGTGAGTTAGTTTGTAAAGGCTTGAGGCTAAATCTAAGCATTTGCTTGACTCTCCATGATTAATTACAATTCTTTTTGGCTTTGGAGTACATCTATTTATGAAAGCCACTAGCTCGTTTCTGCCTGCATGAGAAGTAAATCCTTCTAAGGTAACTACCTCTAGATTAATTTTAACATCTTCTTCTAAGCCGTCTTTTACCATTTTTGTTTCCTTCAAGCCCTCTTGAACTTGGCGTCCTAGCGAACCTCCGCCCTGATAACATACAAATAATATGCAATTATCTCTATTAGAGGCAAATTCTCTAAAATATTCTACAGAAGCTCCACCAACTAACATTCCTGATGTTGCAAGAACAACACAAGGGCCGCCTTCTATTACTAATTTACGTTCCTGAGCACTTCCAACTCTCTTAAAGGTTTCAGAAGCAAAAGGGTTTTCTCCTTGGAAAATTTGTTGTCTTAAACTCGAGTTT
>VGKO01000044.1 GCA_016867035.1 Candidatus Pacearchaeota archaeon | reverse complement strand
TTTCTTTATTACCCTCATATAATTCTTGAATTTCCTGGTGCCTTTGCTTTCCTTTTATTAATTTTGTTTTTTTAAGTATTTGCTGTGAGACTTCTTCTAGTGTATAATTTTCAAATTTTATGTTTTTTATAGAAGGGGCTTCTTGGATAAAGGGGTCACGAATAAAATTTAAACCATCTAAAACTAGCCTCCCTGAGATGTCCATACTGGAATTTCTAAAGAAGTTTTCTTCTAATCTTAATCTGGCGTTACTATTATCTCTACCCAAATCAAATTTTATTTTGTATTTGTCAAATGCTTTCTTGAGGTATGCAAAATCAAAGTCAATTAAGTTCCAACCAGTAATTACGTCTGGGTCTAATTCAATAATTTCTTTTTTGAATAATTCTAAGCACTCTTCTTCGTTCTTGCAAGAAACCACGTGGTTTAATTTTTCTTTAGTAACCATAAAGTTCTTTTTGTATTCCTTGCCTTTTATCTTAGAGTAAAGTCCAATACAAAATAATTCATCTCCGGATTTTGAAGACTCAATATCAATTGAGACAATTTTTAATTTAATCTGTCCTGCACCTTTATCTTTATTATCTTGTTTTATTGATTTTATCTCAGGATTCTTATAAAAGCGATTTACTCTTTCACTTATTTCATAGTCTCCCTTTATTTCTATATTACCTAAAATATCATTATCAAAAATAAATCTAAAATGCGGTTTTATGTCCGCTTCGAAACTATCGGTGCCTTGTTCATGAATTTCTTTTGATGCTTTATTAAGTTCTTCTTGATTATTGAATATTATTTTTATTACTTCGTGGTTTTGAAAGGTTTTCATTTTAGTTTCTTTTGTTTCTGCCTTGTATTTCTCTAAAATCTTTTTACATTTCTTTAAGTCTTCTTTTTTCAGATAAAAATAGGGATTAAATTTTGTTTCTGTTACAAAACTTTCTCCATTTTCAAGTCTTCCAAATAAATAAACATAGGTTTTGCTATCAATATTTTCGTAAGTTGGATAAACAATAAAGCCTTTCATAACATTATTTAACTCGATTATTATTTAAAACTTGGGTTTGTTGTTCTTTCTTGGGTTTTTGTTTTTACAATTTTGTTTTTTTATTATGTTACTATTTAGGGGTAACACAATAGAAAGATTTAAATAGGTGTTTTTATTGTTTAAAATATGCCTGAGAAAAGAATAGTAGATCTTGGAGCAGATGAAATGGCGTTTTCTTTGAGTCATAATTATCCTTTTTATCCTTTTTTAGAGGGGGAAGCTGGTTATGATGTAAACCAGGATTTTGGCGATGGAAGCAAAAGAGTTTCTTTATGGGTTTGTTTAGGTGGTGTTAGAGCTACAAATTCAGGGGCATTATACGATAATATCCGAGAATTAGGAGAAGAATGGAAAGAGGATTGTTTGGGTATGGCTCACGATATTTTAAAAACCCCACGTATTCCTGTTGCAGATTTAGTAGTATTAGCAACTCGTCCAAATACGTTATCTTTGCGCTTGAATAATCCGGGTTTTAAACAAGTTGCAGATGAAGAAGATCCGGCGGTGGTTCTTAGAAGGTATGAAGGAGAATTACAGGTTTGTGAAAGATAATTTTTATTCTTTAAATTTTCTCTCTTTTATTTTTACCGAGTATAATTTTTATTAGTAAAATTGTTGTTAGAATAAAAGTCCCTAAAAATAATCCTGCCAAAACATCGCTGAACCAATGTGCGTTCAAATAAATTCTAGAAAACCCTACTATTAGAGTTATTAGGGCTGATGCGATTAAGACTAAGGATTTGTAGAATCTTTTTCTTTTGCTTTTAAGTATCCAATAACAAAAAATACCTAACAGCACTATTGTAATTGTTGTGTGCCCGCTTGGAAAAGATAGAAAAGTATTTTGTATTAAGGAATTTTCAGGCCTTGCTATTTTTAAGGTTTCTTTTATCATTAAGATCAAACCGCCCGAAAATAACATTGAGAAAAATAATAAGGCAGACTCCTTTTTGGAGTAAATAAACCAAACTAATACTGATAAAATTAAACCAAAAATAATCATTGGTTCCGGGTCTATAATTATTCCTGCCACCTTTGATATTTCTATTAAACTTTGAATTTGAATGGTTGTAATTGCTGAATTTATTTTCAAGTCTATTAATTTAAGAGCACTATTTTGATATAAATTTACTAAGACTAATAAAAATAGAACCAAACTAATTGCACTAATAGCTAAAAGAATTTTCTCGCTTTTTTTCATAATCTTTTATGGCATGGTTAGTTTTAAATATTTACTTTTCTCTTATTCGTTATGGGTTTGCAAATATCAGATATAATCCCTAAAAAAGAGATAGCACTTGAAAGTCTTAAAGGTAAAACTCTTGCAGTGGATGCTTTTAATGTTATTTATCAATTTCTTAGTACGATTAGACAACCCGATGGAACTCCTTTACAAGATTCGAAAGGCAGAGTTACTAGTCATCTTTCCGGACTTTTTTATAGAAACATAAATCTTTTGCAAGAAGGGATAAAGCTTGTGTATGTTTTTGATGGAAAGCATCCTGAATTAAAAAGAGCTACCCAAGAAAAAAGACTTGAGGCTAAACATTTGGCTCAAGAAAAGTATGAGCAAGCTATCGATGAAGAAGATGTTGAAGCAATGGGCAGATACGCAAAACAACTTACTCATTTAGATAATGATAAAATTGAAGAGAGTAAAAAACTTTTAGAAGCAATGGGAATTTGTGTTATTCAAGCTCCTGGCGAGGGCGAGGCTCAAGCAAGTTATATTTCAAGAGTAGAAGATGAGGTTTATGCAATTGCAAGTCAGGATTATGATTGTCTTTTGTTTGAAACTCCAAGATTAATACAAAATTTAACTCTTGCTAAAAAAAGAAAAACCTCGAGTGGATATGTTGAAATAACTCCGCAATTGATAACTCTGCGCGATGTTTTAAAGGAACTCGAGATATCGCAAGAGCAATTAATTTGTATTGGAATTCTCTGTGGAACAGATTATAATCCGGGTGGTGTAAAGGGCATAGGACCTAAAAAAGCACTCAAACTTGTTAGAGAATATAAAACTCCCGCCGAGATTTTTCAAAAAATAACTCAATTTGAAAAACAAGATAAATATAAAATTGATTTTGACTGGCGCGAGATTTTTCAATTAATGAAGAATCCCTCAATAGATAAGGATTATAAAATTGAATTTAAAAAGTTTGATTTTGCAAAGGTTAAGGAAATAATGCTTGAGCATGATTTTTCAGAAGATAGGATTGAAAGCCAGTTCGAAAAAGTTCGAGAAATTAATGAAGCTAAGAAACAACGGACTTTGTTTTAATTGAGCTTTATTTTTATTCTTCTCCTTTACCTAGTTCCCTTGTTATTTTTTCGGCACTATCTGCTGCGATTTTTAATCTAGCTCTATTCAATACTTCTTGCTCTTCTTCTAACATTTTTTTCTTTTTTTCTTTCCATTCTTCTAATTTTTTTTCTATGCCTCCTGAAACCGCATCTAGATAAATTAAAGCAATCATTACTAACACCACTACTATTAATTGAACCCACCAAAGAGTTAGGGTAGCTATTAATGCAACTATTCCCGCACTTATTTTTGGTTGAACTTGGAATACTGCTAATATAACGGAAAGAGCCAGACTGATAATAAGAGAAACATTTTTTGAAAAGGTTGAAAAAATATCTAATACTCTATATAAATAAATTATAAGGGTTATACCCACAACTAAATTTACTAAATACAACCAGCTGAATTCGGGTTGCATTCCTATGCTATATCTGGATAAGGGGTTGATTACTGGAGAAGCCCGATCATAGGCTCTTATCATTGGCCCCCAAAACTCACTTTTATTAAGAATTATTTTCCATTCTTTTTTTAGATAATCTCTGCCCATTTGAGCTGCATCTTCAGGATTTTCTGGAATATCCTCTGGACTCAAACCGATTCCCAAGGGGTCTTCTATATTATTAGGGTCAATAGCTTTTCCAGTTATTCTATCAAAATTATTAATTATTAAAATCGCTAATACTAAAAGAATTATTAGTCACC
>VGKO01000043.1 GCA_016867035.1 Candidatus Pacearchaeota archaeon | reverse complement strand
TTTTTCAATCATAGTATTATTAATTTCACTCTCGCTTGAGGTTTCTTTGTTTAGCTTTGGTTTATTATTGGCTTTTATTTCTTGTTTGCCTTTATTTGAGCTTGCGCTAGCATTCTTGCCTATTTTGCTTGTGGTTACTCCTGAATAATCTTTCTCTGTCATTTTATTTTTTAATTACCTATAACTTTATTTAGAAGCATGGGTTTTTAAGGTAAATGGTTGAAGTATTTTGAAATTTAACGGATTCTCCTTTCCTTAGGGGTGTAATTAATTAAACGTCCTTCGCTTAGCTTACCCATGCCAACCAAATCTCCTGCGATTTTTATTACTTTAAATCCAGGCCCCTCGCCCTTATCTTTTAGTTGCTTTGTTATTTTTTGGGGTTCCTCTTTTGATAAAAGAAGGTCTTGTCCTGCAAACCACTCTTTAATTTGCTTTTCATTTTTTTCATCTAGCTCAAGAATATTTTTTGTTATTTTATCTTTTAATAGGGTTATTGCATCCATGGATAATCTTAGATTATCTGGATAATTGTGAAATAAGTAAAGTCCTGCCAAATCTATTCCTGCTGCTTTTTCTAATTCAATAATTTCATCCCCACTAAGAGTCCCGGTAAAACCACGGATTTTATCTTTTCCTGAAGCTATAAGTAAATATGGAAGTTCTTGGATTCCATAATATTCAAGTTTTTTCATTATTTCTTTTTTTTCTGTTTTAAAAATAAATCTTGGCATGTTAAATTCTTATATTACTTCTTTTTAATAACCCCCTTGCAATTTTTTTAGCTTTTAACATTTTTAATCTTTTATAGTGGTGTCGTAATAAAACTTTTAATTCGTCTTCAGTCATCTGCTTCAGGGCGTATCTAATTTGTTCTGGATAAAATAAGGCTAGTTTATCTGCGGTTTGAAATACTCTTGCTTGATAGGTTCTTGGCTTACCTGAAGAACCATGATTTTTTATACAATCAACTATTATTTCTAATTCATTACTATCTACTTTATCTTTTAGCAATTTTTCTGCATATTCTGCCCCTCTTCTTTGGTGATTTTCATCTTTTTTTGCTTTAGTTATATCATGTAGCCATCCGCAAAGAAGATAGATTTCGGGGTTATGTTCGGGATCTATTTCTGTAGAGGCTATGCCGACATATTTTGAGTGAAGTAGATACCACCTTCTATATGGTTGTTTGAGTGACTTTGAGTACCTATTTAAAATTTCTCCTCTTACTAATTCTAATATTCGTTTATTCATTTTTATATTTTTTAATTGGATTTTAATTTATTTGAGAGCTTTTTTATTTTGCAAAGGAAAAAACCCTCTGTATTGTTATCTTGAGGATAAACTCGATGGCATAACTGCATTTCTTTGCTAAACTTTTTGCCTTTCCATTCGCTTATTCCTTGCCTTGTTTTAATCGGCAAATCGAATTTTTCTAATTTAATATCAAAGTTATCTAGTAAGTATTGAACTACTTCTTCGTCCTCTTCTGGAGAATGGGTACAAGTTGAATAAATCATTTCGCCCTCTTCTTTAAGTAATTGAAGAGCGTGACTTGCTAGGGCTTTTTGCTGTCTTCCAAAGAACTCAATTGTTTTTAGATTCCACATTAAAAATGTTTTTGGGCTTGATCTTAATGTTCCTTCGCCTGAACAAGGAGCATCAACTAAAATTTTATCAAACTCTATTCTTGCATCTTTCATTTTTTTACATAACTGGACTCCATCTTTTCTGGTTAATATTGTGTTTGAAACTCCGCATTTTTCTAGATTAGCAGCAAGTATAATTATTCTGCCTATATTATTATCATTAGCAATAATTGTTCCTGAATTTTCCATAAAACTTGCGGCTTGAGTTGTTTTTGAGCCTGGAGAGGCACATAAATCTAGAAGTTTATCTTGGCTTGAGGGATTTAATGCAATTATTGGTAGCATGCTGGAGATTTCTTGAACATAATAGTATCCTAAAATGTGCTCGCGAGTCTTTCCTAGCTCTCCAGGCATTAGCGAGTTTTCAATAATCATTATTTCTGGATGCTCTTTTATTGGTTGAGAAATTTTCCAACCTAATTTTTCTAATCTTGCTTTTAATTCTTGGGGTTTTATTTTAAGAGTATTGCATCTAATCGAGTTTTGTGGTTCTTTATGAACTATTTCCCAAAATGCTTTTTTGTCTTTTTCTGTGCTTCCTGCCACTTCAAGCAAGGTATTCATTCTTTCTTCAAATTCGGGTTTGGGATTATACTTATATTTTAAGACACCTGCGGTTTCTTGAGATGACATTTTCCCCTGATCTAAATTATTTTCGTTATTTTTCATATAAACTGCAGTAAAATAATGTTTAAAAATCCTCTTTAGTCTGATTTTATATGGCAATTCCAGACCCTGCGATACCTTCAAATGATCCCAGACAAAGATTTATAGTTTGTACTCCTAATCCTGATGGAACCCTATCTCGAGAGCTTGCTCCAAGACCGGGCCCTGCTGAAAGAAACGGACATGGTGCTATAATTCAAAGATGTGCTAGTGGGGATTATGTTTGGCAGGATGCACAAAAATATGTTGAGGGTATAAAAAAGCCTAAGTAATTTTAAGATTCTAGAATAAGGTTTTTTGCTTGCTACCCTCTAAGATGTTTTTAAAATCAATGCCAATTGTTTCTAGAATTGTTCGGGCTATTGGCTCGATTTGTTTTTCAATGTAATGCTCATAATCTAATTTGTGTTTTAATTTTTGGATTGGTTCTGGACCATTGGTTGTAATATAATATTCTATGATATTGCTTTCAATAGTATCAAGAAGTCTCGCGGCTTTAACATGTGGCGGGGTGGTTTTTGTGTATTCTTTTAGTTCTTTTCTGATTGACTTTCGATAGACTAATTGATTGTTTAGTTTACCGGCTCTTAAATCTTTAATAAATTGTTTTATGAAACTAGAGGGATTTTCATTTTTTAGAACTTTCATTAGTAATTGTTTTTGGAAATCTTGGGCTGCCTCTGTCCAATCTCCGCGAATTGCTTCTAAACCTGTAATTTCTAAAACTTCTTGTTTCTTTCCTTGTATTTCTTCTTCTACCAAACCAGCATAACGTTTTTTTGCCCCTCTTGCTTCTAGCTCTTTTTCTTTGCTTTCTTTTTTATTTTCGCTTGCTTCTTGGTTTTTTTCTTTAACTCTGAGTCTTGGCATAATTAGAGCTATAAAGAGTTTATCAAATTCTAAGTCTAAGTAAGACTTGCGATTGTAATTATCCTTTATATATCTAATATAAAATTCATCAATACTCGCGCTTATTTCGCCTCCCAATTCTTCTGATTTTTCTTTTCCTAAATTAGTGTGAACAAAAACACTATCGGTATCTCCATAAATAACTTGAAAACCTTTTTTTTCTATTTCGCTTGTTGTTAATTTTATTATTTATTGCCCAAAATTAGTTATGGCATTAGCCATATCTAAATCAAAATACCTACAATTAGGACTAGCCAATACCCCAAAGAAAGAATTCATAATTATTTTTATTGCGTAACTTGATAGTTCACGCTTTTCACTCTTAGCTTTTTCTCTAGCTTCATGTAGTTTAGATATAATTTGAGGTAATATTCCTTCTTGATTTTTGAAACAAGCTCCGTTTGGAGAAACTATTATTTCTTTCGTTGTCTTTTTATCTTTTTTCTTGTTTTCTATGAAGCTTGCAGGATCTATATTGAAAGTTTTTATTATTGAAGGATATAGTGATTTGAAATCTAGGACTAGAACATTGTTATATAATCCGGGTTTTGGGGTCATAACAAATCCGCCTTTAATTCTTTCTTCTTTATTTCCAAATATTGTTGTTGGAGAAACTAGACTTTTTTTATTTGCTTCGCGAATATATAGGGAATCAAAGTTAGCTATAGAACCCCCTATTCTATCCAAGGGCATGCCTGTTAATTCACTTCTTTCCATAGACAATTCAAGCATTTTAGTATGTTCTAGAATTTCATAGACTAATTCGCAGTCCATTAAATTATATTCTGCTAGTTTTTCTTGCTTTTCTTTATTACCCTCATATAATTCTTGAATTTCCTGGTGCCTTTGCTTTCCTTTTATTAATTTTGTTTTTTTAAGTATTTGCTGTGAGACTTCTTCTAGTGTATAATTTTCAAATTTTTTGTTTTTT
>VGKO01000042.1 GCA_016867035.1 Candidatus Pacearchaeota archaeon | reverse complement strand
TTTTATTTTCTCTAAGTCAAGATGTAAAAGGCTCTAGTTATCCTATTTTTGAGGTATCTTGGAAACCTAATTTCGAAGTAAGAAAAAAAGATTTCACAAAAAAATATTACTCCAATCTAGCAAAGTTAGTTAAAAGAGCTGGCGAAATAATTGTTGCAACAGATTATGATATAGAGGGCGAAGTTATTGGATATAATGTTATTAGATTTATAGGGAAACAAAAAGACGCCAAAAGAATGAAATTCTCGAGTTTAACTGCAAATGAATTAGAAGAAGCTTTTATAAAAGTTAACCAAACAATAGATTGGGGACAAGCAATCGCAGGAGAAACAAGACATTATATTGATTGGTATTATGGTATTAATCTCTCAAGAGCTTTAATGAATTCTATAAAGTCAACAGGCAAATTCCGAGTCATGTCTATTGGTAGAGTTCAGGGTCCTGCTCTAAAAATGATTGTAGATAAAGAACGCGAGATATCTAAGTTTAAGCCTGTTCATTTTTGGAAAGTTTATATTGAAGTTACAGAAAAAGCTAATAAAAAAAATAAAGCCACTCTAAAATATATAAAAGATGTCTTTAACGAATCTGAATTAAAAGATTTTAATCTAAAAGGAAAGGAAATTCAAGTTAAAACTGATAAGCATTCTCAATCAATAGAACCGCCTCATCCTTTTGATTTAACAAGTTTACAAACCGAAGCTTACCGATTGTTTGGCCTTGCTCCTGCAAAAACCCTTGCTATTGCTCAACAACTCTATTTAGAAGGATTAATCTCTTATCCAAGAACCTCAAGCCAAAAAATTCCAGATGCTATTAATCCTAAAGCAATTCTTAAAAGACTTTCAGATTATTTCAAGCAAGTTAATTTATGCACTCGTTCAACCCCTATAGAAGGCAAAAAGTCTGATCCTGCCCACCCTTCAATTTATCCAACAGGCGAGTTTAGAGATTTAGAAGGAGATTTGAGAAAAATATATGAAATAGTGGTTAAAAGATTTCTAGCTTGTTTTGCTGAAAATGCTATTGTAGAAAATAAAACCCTAACAGGCGAGATTAATTCTTTATTATTCAAAGATAGAGGCATAGGAATTCATAAAAAAGGTTGGACCGAGATATATCCCTCAACAATGAAAGAACGCGAGTTAGAAGATATGAATGGTCCAGCTAATATAGATAAAGTAGATATAGAAAAAACCGAAACCCAACCCCCACGAAGATTTAGTCCTGCTTCAATAATATCTGAATTAGAAAAAGCAGGTTTAGGTACTAAAGCAACTCGAGCAAATATTTTGGAAACACTTTATGATAGAAGTTATATTGAGGATCCTAAATCAATTAAAGCAACACCTCTAGGAATTAATTTAATAGAAACCTTAGAAAAACACTCCCCAATCATAATCGACCAAAAACTAACCAAAGATATGGAAAAAGATATGGAACATATCCGGGAATCAAAAAAAGAACTCGAGCAAAAACAGTCCCAAGTTTTAGATAAAGCCAAGCAAGCACTAATAAAAATATCCGAAGATTTTCATAAAAAAGAAAATATAATTGGAAATGAGCTAAACAAAGCAACTCAAGTTTATTATAAACAACAAGCTCAAGAAAATGAAATTATGCTCTGTCCTGTTTGTAAAAAAGGCATGTTGGGAATAAAATACTCTCCAAAAAATCGCAAGTATTTTATTGCTTGCAATGCTTACCCAAATTGTAAAACAACCTTTTCCTTACCTCCTTATGGAATGATAAAAAAGCTAGGCTCCGATAGCGAAGGAAATCAAAAGAAATGCGATAAATGCGGTTTTCCTCTTTTAATGTCTCTTCAAAAAGGCAAGCGTCCTTGGATATTTTGCTTCAACCCTAATTGCGAATCAAGAAAGCAAAAGCAACAAGATAATCAAGAATCACTAGAGCAAAATCAAGAACAAGAAATAGCCGAAGATAACTAAAACAATCCTCTCTTTCTTATCCCTTTATCGATTATCTCAAATTCAAGTTTTTTTTCACCCATGCTTCTGTGTTTTCTTATAATAAGAGTTCTTCTACCACGCTCATTTTTTAATTCAAGTATGCATTTACTCCAATACTTTAAAATATCTCCGCCCACCATAAAAACTTCTCGCTCCTTTCCTTCCCTAAGCTGCTCTTCACTCAAAAACTCAGAATAAACCTGATTAGTTATTATAACCGGAATATTATTCTTCCTAGCAATCTCAGCCAAAGTTCTCATTTGCCAAGCGAGTTTAGAATTTACCTCCTGTATCTTAGAATAATCTCCTTTATTCTCAGCTAATTCTAGCCTATAAAGCATAGTCATACCATCAACAATAATTAATCCAATAGAATTATTTTTAACTTCCTTCAATAATTTTGAAAAAGCTTGTTCCTGCTCTAAAAAGTTTGTGGGCTTTAATAACAGAATATTTTCAAGCGAGTTTTGATATTCCTCACCCAGTAATTGTTTAAATCTTTCAATACTAAATCCGCCTTCTGTATCAATAAAAATAACCTTACTATTCTTTCTGGTTTGACTTGCAGCGGCCATCATGCATAAATTAGTTTTTCCTGAGCCAGCAGGCCCGTAAATGGTTGTAATAATATCCTTATCATAACCTCCAAAAAGGAACTTATTCAAATCAAAACCACCAGCCGATATTTTATTTCTCGAATCCATATTACTCCGAAAAGTCTCGTCTTCCCCAGCCAGGTATTTTTAATTTTAATACATCTTCGCTAGGATTTATACAAAGAATATAGGGAATAACGCCACCCGCACTTTCTCTGACCCTATCAAAAGCATCTAAATGCTCCCTATTAAAAACAGCCTGCCCTGAAAAGGTTGCTAAAAGAGTAGCATACCTTGAATTAATTGCATTAATAAAAACTACTCCGCGTTCCATAAAAAATCCAACAAATCCTAATTTAAAAGATTAATTAAGCTAGAGAATACAGTTATTATTTCAAAGCCTTTTTGAATTCTTCAACAGCTTTATCTGCTTCTTTTTCAATATGATTTATCGCTTCTTCAATCGCTTTTTTAGCACTCTTGCCTTTTGTTTTAACTTCAAATATAACTGGTTTCTCAGGATGCTCGCGTTTCCAAACAGCCTTAACAACCGCATCATCTTTATTCAAATAAGCCCGAAGTAATTCGGCTATTGTTTGATTATTAAGCTCAACAACTAAATTATCTTTCTCATCTGTAATAACTTTAACTTCCATAAAAATAATCAGAAAAATACATTTATAAAGCTATTGTTTCCGGATTTGTGAGGTTACTCTAATTCAATATCCTTGCCTGTTAATTGCTTATCTTTTTCCTCTTTCTTTTTCATTAAATCGTAAATACTAGGAGTCGAACTCTTTTTAACATTCTCTTGAGTTTTGATTATTCTTTTCTTCAAATACTCTGTATCTTCTTTTCCAAAATCTTCCACTTGCTCTTGCCCTAGTTTAACACTAGAAGCCTTAGTATAATCAAAATCCCTTTCAATTTTATCCTGAATTATTCGTAATTCTGCAATACTAGGGTTAGATTTTCTAGTTTTATTAAAATCTAATGCCCTCAATGGCACGCCATTAACTTCTTCATGCCTTAATATTTCTGGATTTTTTTCACTAAGAATAGCCGCTCTAACCATTTCATCTGCTTCTTGCCTTTTCATTCTGGTTTTATAAATCTCGCCCTTAAAAGGAACATTAACAGAGACAATTGATTTCTTGCTTTCCTCAAGAATTATTTCTTCCGGAGCTTTCTTAATTAATCTTAATCCGAATAACTGTTCTAATTTTTGAACTAACCCTAGTCCACCTTCTGGAACAAGTCCTTTTTCTAATAGTTTTATTGCTGCTTCACTTTCGCCAACTTTTTGAGCTAATTGGCCTTGGCTTAATCCTCTTCTCCTTCTATGAGTTTGAATTTCCCAATGAAAATTATCAATTAATTTAAAACTAATATGTTCTGGCTTTTCAAGTTCTGGACTAGAATCAAGTTTCTTGAGCTCTTCAAAAACGCCTTGTTCTTTTTTTTCAGGTACTTTTAACTTATTTAGATACATTAGTCTCTCTTTCACACCCATTGGTTTCTCAGAAGCCTTTAGCTGATCTAAACTAGGTCTTTTAATTATTGGAATTCCAGCCATAAGTGAACATTTTTCACAAATCTTGACTGGTTCAGCTACATAAATACCATCAAAAATTCTTACCTCTTCACTTGTCCTAGCACAACGCATACA
>VGKO01000041.1 GCA_016867035.1 Candidatus Pacearchaeota archaeon | reverse complement strand
CATAGCTGAAATAAAAAAAGCTATTGCCTATGAAATAAAACGTCAGGAAAAAGAAAAAGTAGAAAGAAAAGAAACTCGTCAATGGAACTCAGAAAAACAAATGACTATAAAAATGCGTGAAAAAGAATCTCATGCAGATTATCGATTTATCAAAGATCCAGATTTGCCTGTAATAAGAATAAAAAAAGAAGTAGTAGAACAACTCAAATCCAATTTACCAGAATCTCCTCTAATAAAATTAGAGAAACTAATTAAAAAACATAAAATAGAAGAGTACTACGCTAAAATCTTGACAAGTAATTTAGAATTAGTAGAATTATTTGAAAAAGTAATTGAAAAACAGCAAATTTCTCCCAAGCTGGTTGTTCCATGGATTACAACAGAGTTGCTAGGGATGTTAAACTATAATAAAAAAACCTTGTCTGAAGTTAAAATAAATCCAGAACATTTTATTCAGCTTCTAAAGCTAGTAGAAGAAAACAAGTTAACAGAACTTAAAGCTAAAGAGATTTTAAGGACTTGGAAAAATAATTCTAATCCTGTCGATATAAAAGGAGAAACAAAAATTCAAAATAACAAAGAAGTAGAAGAATTAATTGAAAAAGCGATTAAACAGAATGAAAAAGCCTGGCAAGATTATAAGCAAGGTAACCCCCAAGCAATAAACTTTATTATCGGTGCAGTAATGAAACTCTCTAATAAAAGAGCAGATTATCAAACCGTAAAAAATTTGCTGGAGAAAAGAAAGTAAAATAAATAAATTTTATGAAAAATAAAAAAAGAGTGTTAATTATAGTTCATGGTGCTTGGCCCATAAAATTAAGACTTAGAGTTATAGAGAAAGTAAAAGAAAACATACTAGACTTTCTAACTACAAAAAGGGGAATTACTCGAAGAGATTATCATAAATTTAAAAGATATATGGAAGAAGAATATGATATTATTGAAGTTTTAAGATGGAGCGGAGGTTTAACAAAAAATTTTGATATAAAACCAGCAAAAAAACATCTAAAAAATTTATTAAGAAAACACAAGAGAGAGAAGGTAGATATTATTTCATTTAGTTTAGGCGGTTTAGTCTCTCAAGAAGCCTTAAAAGAATGTCCTGATATAAAGATAAACAACGTTTTATTAGCCGGCACCATAAATAATCCCGAAATAAATTTTAAAAACTGCAGCAAAGTTTTTAATGTATATTCTGAAAAAGACAAATTTCAAGACATAGCAGAATTATTTTATGAAAAAACTATAGATAAAAAAATAAGAAGCAAAAATGTAAAGAATATAGCCTTAAAAGAGGTAAGACACGATGAACTTTGCAAGAACAAAAGAATAAAAACTCAAAGGTTGTATGAATTTTATAAAAACCTATTAATAAATTAAAAAATTAAACAATAAAAAGAGGAAAGATGAACTTAATAATACCATTTTTTGGAAAATTTAAACTTTATTATCGGTGCAGTAATGAAACTCTCTAATAAAAGAGCAGATTATCAAACCGTAAAAAATTTGCTTGAGAAAAGAAAGTAAAAAGAGGAAAGATGAACTTAATAATACCATTTTTTGGAGCATTATCAGAAGGAGTTGGGACAATTCTAGAAAAAAAGATATTAATGAAAAGAAAAATGGAGCTTAGAGCATATAATACTTTCTCGTTCATGTCTATTGTAATACTATTAATACCTCTAATCTTCTTAGCAAACTATTTTTTTCCTTCTGATTTTCCAATGACAATCAGTTCTCAAGCATTCACTATAACAAATATTCTCATAATGCTAGCAGTAATCATTTTATCCTTATTAGCAAATCTCTTTACTTTTTATGCAATGAAATGGGAAAAAATTACAGAAATAGAACCAATGAGATTAATGCAACCAATGTTTACTATTCTTTTAGCCTTTTTTCTATTTTCCAATGAGAGGCAAACTAAAACTTCAATTATTATCTTATCTGTAATTGCATCTCTAACTCTAATAATCTCTCACACAAAAAAACATCATTTTTCCTTTAATAAATACGCCTGGGCAGCTATTTTTGGAAGTTTATTTTTTGCTTTAGAATTAGTTATTTCAAAGTATATTCTAAATTTTTATCCGCCTTTAGTTTTTTATTTTATAAGATGCTTCGGGATGTTCTTTTTTGGAATATTCATTTTTAAACCAAATCCAAATAAAATACAAAAATCAACCTGGCCCATGATATTTGGAGTAGCTTTTATTTGGATAGCTTACAGAGTTTTATTATACTCGAGCTATTTAACTCAGGGAGTAATTATAACAACCCTCTTATTTATTTTAGCCCCTATTTTCATTTATTTATTTTCCTGGAAATATCTTAGGGAGCAGTTTAATTGGAGAAATTTAATCTCTTCTATAATAATAGTTATCTGTGTTGCTCTAGCGATGTGGATTAACAGCCATTAAGTAAGATAAATAAAAAACCTAAACTCAACATATTTAAAACGAGCTTTCTTTAGAAATACAAGATAATTAAAATAATAATGGCCCTATAGCTCAACCTGGATAGAGCACTCGGCTTCGGCAAGGCTTGTTTAATATAAAGAGGTGTCAAGCCTTGGAGTAACCGGGTGATAGGGGTTCAAATCCTCTTGGGGCCATTTGCATTTGAACAAAGTGAAAATGCAGGTTCGAAACTTTTAAAAACTACCATAGCAACACAAAAACATGACAACCACAAAACAAAAAGGAAATACGGGAAGTATTGGCAAGAATAGCCGTGGTTCTATTCCTTGCGCGCTATAAGGCTCATTCAGGTTTAGGCGAAAAAGCCTTCTTCAGTTGTTTCTCGCTAGCAATTTACGATTTCTTAGAAACTCGAAAAGAACAAGAAAGAGAAGAAGAGCTAGAACAGCGATATGGCAAGGATTTTCTAGAAAGACTTGTTCAAGCATCTCAAGAAACAACTCAAGTTCATAGAAATGAGAACTCCCATTTAACCAGATTACTATTAAAAGAATCTCTAGGAGGAAATTACCAAGATTTTTGTCGAGAACTTAGGCCTTTCTTACAAGTTTTTATTTGGGATTACCAAAAACAATATTTAAATACACAAAAACACTAACAAGAATATGAAAAAAGAAGCTAAGAAACAAGATAATAAAAAGCAAGAAAACAAGCAAGGAAAAAAAGAAAATACACAGGTAAATTCTGAAAAAGATAAAGGAATAACAGTTACAAAAGAACAAGACATGCCAACCTGGTATGAACAAGTTTGTTTGAAAGCAGAGATAGCAGATTTTGGCCCAGTAAAAGGAACAATGGTTATTCGTCCAAATGGCTACGCCATTTGGCAAGCAATTCAAGATTATTTTAATGCAAATATAGTCAAACCCAATAATGTAAGAAATGCTTATTTCCCATTATTTATTCCCGAGTCATTTTTTAAAAAAGAATCAGAGCATGCACAAGGATTTAGCCCAGAAGTTGCTTGGCTTGACACTAGTGTTTCAGGTGAAGGCGAAAGGATAGCTATAAGGCCTACTAGTGAAACAATTATGTACGATTCTTACTCGAAATGGATTAGAAGTTACAAAGACTTACCCTTAAAAATAAATCAGTGGTGTAATGTTGTTCGCTGGGAAACCCAAGCAACCAAATTATTTTTAAGAAGTCGCGAGTTTTTATGGCAAGAAGGACATTGTGTTTATGAAACAGAAAAAGAGTGCGAAGAAGATACAATTAATTACATCAAGTTATACCAAAAACTTTGCAAAGAACTTTTAGCCCTACCGACTATGATTGGACAAAAAACAGAAAAAGAAAAGTTTGCAGGAGCAAAAGCAACTTATGCTATTGAAGGATTTATGCCTGATGGAAAAGCCTTGCAATGTGGAACTTCTCATAATCTAGGACAAGGATTCGCAAAAGCTTTCAATATTTCTTTTTTAGGAAAAGATGAAAAACAACACTTACCTTGGCAAAATTCCTGGGGTTTAAGCACAAGATTATTGGGGGGTACAATAATGACTCACTCTGATAATAAGGGATTAGTTTTACCACCTAAAGCAGCTGAAAATAAACTAGTTATTGTTCCAATAATTATAGCAAAAAATCAAGCACCCTTAAAAAAAGCCAAAGAACTAGCAAAACAATTACAAGAATTCAACCCAATAATAGACGAACGAGAAGGCTATAGCGCAGGCTATAAGTTTAGTGAATGGGAAATGCGCGGAATCCCCTTGAGAATTGAAATAGGCCCAAGAGATTTAGAAGAAAATAAAATAGTTGCTG
>VGKO01000040.1 GCA_016867035.1 Candidatus Pacearchaeota archaeon | reverse complement strand
AAACTTGAGTTTTATTAGTAAGATATGAATAAGAGGGGTAGTTTATTTTTTGTATTTGGTTTATTATTAATAGTTTTATTTAGCTGCTTTGCCAGTGCAGGAACACTTCAAGTTACTACAGAACATCCTTTTCTTGTTGATGGCGAGTGGATAAGTGCTTCGAGTTTAGAAATTGGAGATGAGCTTACTTTAATTAATGGAAGTAAGGTTAAGATAACTTCAATTACCGAGAAGGTTTTTGAGGATAATTTTAGTGTTTATAATCTTGAAGCTTTAGAGTACTCGGATTTTGTTGTTAATTCGGGCGATGGGCTTGATGTTGTGGTGCATAATAGTGGCCATATTTTACCTGTAGCTGAAGGTCGGGCGGTTTTATATCATGCTTCTAATAAACTGGTTCTTGAGTATTGGAAAAATTTTGGAATAGGTTCGAATAAATTTAAGACTTATTTTGCAATACTTGAAAAATCTAATTCTAATTTAGGTGAAATATCTGAAATTTTATTAAAGACCGCCCGTAGAAATACAGGTCAAATGGGAAATCCACTGCATATAACTAGAACTAATAAAAAAATTATTGCTCCTTTAATGGATACGGGTAAATATTCACTTATCGAATTGGAACAATTATCTTTGGAGCCCGTTATTATAAGATTATCCTTACCAAAATCTGAAGTTCCTAAGTTTATAGTTGGTAAATACATGGCTGAGGGTGGGGGGGTATCTCCTAGAGATCCTCTTACTTCTGAAGCCGTGTTGATAACTCGTTTAAAACAAGGAGAAGTGCAAATGTTTAATGTTCCTCCTGTTGGTTCTTCTCCCATGAGGGCTATAAAAAGATTTTTAGTTGGCGAATCTTCTCCTTATGATTCTTTTCCTCTTTAGAATTCATAGGGTCTTTCTAAAGGAATTCTTACTAAATCATAATCTTTCTCTATGATTCTTCTTCTTTGTTCTACTACAAGGGAGGTTATATCTTTTAAGGAAATAATGGCAGCAGATGCATAACTTTCTAAGGCTTGTCCTCTTAATCCTAATTGAATAGCTTTTCTAGATAATTTATTACCGAAAATGTCTCTATCAGGGTCATACTGAACTAATATTTCTGGTTTGTGAGTCGATTTAGTCATTTCTTCTGTTCTTGTGGCATTTGATAATAAGTAATTAAAGAATTCTCGAGATATCTTCGCGCAAATAACTTTTTCTTGTCCTGTTTTACTGGCCCAACCCGAACGATTCATTATCCATAAAAAACTAGTTTTAATCCAACTAGTTCGGTTTAATCTGAAACCTTCTTGAAATTGTCTAGAAGATATCTTTACTTCAGGTGGGAATGCTTGATACACTAAAACTCCTCTTTGATCATATTGCGCTACAAAATCATCTTTTTTATTAGGGGTATCATCTATTTTACCTAGTTCGATTTTCATAGATCTTAATCGTAAAATATCCTTATAAATCTATGCCTTTTGATGTCACTTTGTAGTTATTACAAACCAAAAGATTTATAAACTATAATTATTACCCATAAATAACAATAAACCCTTCAAAGGATATTGGGAAAGAGTTCTGGTGTTTTCGAGTAGAAAAATAATAAAAATAAAATTAAAAGAAAACAAAAAATAAAAATGAAAATAAATAAAAATTTGAGCTTAATCTTTTTAAGTGTTGTTTTAACTTTAGTTTTGGCTTTAAATTTTGTTGTTGCTGATATTTATGTTGGCGAAGGCGCCCAATGTAGTGGTCCTTTTATTAATCCCCCCGGTAATTATAATACTCTTTGTTCACAAAATGGATATGATACTCATAGATGTTTGTGTTTGGGTGCAACAAACGGATATTGTACTGCTTGCGATGATACTGTTGATGGATTTAGAACTTGTTTTCTAAAAGATCCTACTTGTGCTCCTGCATGTACTAAAGTTAATTGGTATTTAGATGCAGATAATGATGGTTATTATTCTTCAGTTATTAATTCTTGTACTTCTCCGGGTAATGGTTGGACTACAAATACAAAAATAGCTGGAGATTGTAATGATAATAATGCTGCAATTAGGCCTGGAGCTTTAGAAGTTTGCAATGGTGTTGATGATGACTGCGATGGAATTATTGATGAAGGAAATGTTTGCAATAATCAAACTAATGTAACAAACCAAACAATACCTCTTGTTTTTATTAGCAATCCTGTAAATGGATTTACTTATAATTATACTAATCATTTGTTAGGTGTTAGTTCTAATCAAGAAATATCTAGCTGGAAATATAGTTTGAATAATCAAACTAATGTAACTTTTGGTATGGGTGCTATTATTAATGCTTTGAATGGGACTAATAATCTTGTTGTTTATGGAACAAATGCAAATGGAACAGGAATGGCTTCTATTGTATTTTATGTAAATCCAGGAAATAATTCAAATAATCAAACAAACCAAACAAATTCAAGTGTGCCTATGCTGAATGTATTCTCCCCTATTAATAATTGGGTTTATAATAGTACAAGTGTTCTTTTTAATGCTTCAAGTAACCAAGTTGTTAATTGGATTTATAACTTAAATGGAATTAATACCTCTGTTTCTAATGTTAATCAAATTAATACTCTTTTAAATGCACTTAATGGAACAAATAACTTGAAAGTATATATTAGCAATGTAAATGGAAGTGCTTCTGCTAATCTTAATTTCTTTGTTAATACTAGCTCAAATAATTCTGGTCCTTTGAATGCTCCTGTAATTACTATTCATTCTCCGATAGCTAGCGGAAATTATACTTCAAATATAACTACTTTGAATGTTTCTAGCAATCAAGTTGTAAATTGGATTTACAATATTAATGGAACAAATGTTTCTGCAGGGCAATCAAATTTCTTAATAACTACTTTTAAGGTTGTAAATGGAACAAATACACTTAGAGTTTACGGAACAAATGCAAATGGAACAGGATTTGGTTTAGTAACTTTTATTGTTAAGCTTGGTTTTAATAATAATGAAGATGATGACGATGATAAGGACGATGGTAATGATAAAACCGAAGAAGATTGTTTACTTAGTTCTATGCCTTATGAATTAAGTTATGAAAGCGATATTTTAAGTAATTATACTATTGATTTGACTCCTAAAAAAGCTGTTCAAAACCTAGATGTTAAATTCTGGCTCTATTGGATGATAATTGCAGTTTTGGTTTTACTTATAATCATTATAATTGTTTATATAGCTAGAAGTGCTTAATTTCTTATTGTCTTTATTACCAATAATCTTATATATCACTATTATTTATCATATTCGTGCAGACTAGGCCGGCAGTGTAGCTCTCTGCCATTTGCTCGCGAGCTTTAAGCAGGCTGTTAGAAGGCAAGTGAGATTTGGGTTAAAAAGCCCTTGAATTGACGTTGACGTTTCGTCCTTCTGGATCTTACTTGTGCGAAATGGGTCAGGCCTTGATCGGAGCAGCCCTAAACATGAGTCTAGGTGCTTGAAGGGTCACGAGATTGAGAAAATTTAAGGATAAACTTTTTAATTCTTTTTAGGCAAACCTTCGAGTCTGCACGCTAATGTTTTTTGGTTTGATTGTTTTAATTGTTTTGTAATTTTAATTTCTTAAAAAGTTAGAATAGTTAATTTCTTTCAGTTTAGTAAATAAACTACTAAAAGTGAAGAAAAATGCAATTAGTTAAAAAAGTAAGTTTTTTTAGATGAATTAGGAAAATAGAAGTCGGGTTTTGCTCCTATAATTTTTCTTTTTATTTATAGCAATTCTTTTAAACTTATTCAAAAGGTTTATAAACTATTGTATCTAAAAGTATACATATGTATCTAAAAAGAAACAAGGAACTTGATGTAATTTCTCTTTATAGTGGGAATTATAGTGCAGAATTTTATTTAAGGCAAATAAGTAAGCTTACAAAATTACCTTTAAAAACTTGTCAAAATATTCTTGCGTTTTTTGAAAAAGAGAGAATACTAAAAGGTAAATTAGATGGTAAGAATAAATATTTTAGTTTAAATATAGAAAACATAAAGACAAAATCTTATATGTTGAGGGCAGAAATTAAAAAAACAGAAGATTTTTTAGATAAATATCCTCTTTTTAATAGTTTTTTAAAATCAATTAAAAATAATGTTCTAATAGTTCTTTTTGGGAGTTTCGCTAAATTTAAGGCAGATAAAGATTCTGATGTTGACCTCCTTATAGTTTCAAATGAAAAGATTTTGCCTTTTCATCTACTACCTTATAAGGTTCATAAAACGGTTTTAACAGAAGAATTGTTTAGAAAAGCGATTTTGGAAAAAGAGACACTAATAAAAGAGATAGAAGAAAACCATATAATTTTAAATAACCATTCTTCTTATGTAAATTTAAGGTGGGGGCTTAATGGATAGTAAAAAAATAAAGTGGTGTTTTAGTATTAAAGAAGGTTTGAGTATAACTAATCCTAACGAACGACTTTCTAAGTCTTATTTAGAACAAGCCAAATCTTCTTTATTAAAGGCAGAAAGAGATTTTCTTGAAAAAGATTTTCTTTGGGCTACCGTTACTTTATATTATGCAGAGTATTATGCTCTTTATTCCTTTCTTCAGAGAATCGGAATTAAATGCGAAAACCATTCTTGCTCAATTTTATTAACTTCACTTTTACTCGGAGAAGAAAATACAAGAATAATAGAAGAACATAAGGATAAAAGAATTGATGCTCAATATTATATGAAGGTTGGGCAAGAAGATAAAATTGAACAAATGTTAAAGGAAGGAAAAGGGTTTGTAGCCAGTTTTGATAATCTTGTTTCTCAAATAAATGAAAAAGATATTAATTTTTATCTTGAAAAAGTTCGTAAGTTACAATGAAATTCAAACAATTTTCTTTTGGTTTATTTGCGATTTTATTAATTAGTTTTTTTATTCTTCAACTTAGTTTTTCATTTGTTGGCGCAGGAACACTTCAAGTTACTACAGAACATCCTTTTCTTGTTGAAAA
>VGKO01000039.1 GCA_016867035.1 Candidatus Pacearchaeota archaeon | reverse complement strand
ATCTAAATCGTCGTCTTTTTCTTCTGGCGTAGGATTATAAATGCAACTCTTTTGTTCTGTCGCAGAATGCTCAACCCCACCGATACAATTTGTAAGTTTAACCCAGGTAATAGTAATATATCCTTCTTTTGGACAAATTAAACTTGAAGGAGAAGAATCCCAATCAGAAGTAGTACAAAGTTTAAGCGAAGGCGAAGATGAAGAAGAGGCTAAAGTAACAACCCTAAAACCTGGTCCCGGAGTTCCTCTTTCTTGATAAGTGCTCATACTTGCAAAAGGATCTCCGCTTCTCGATGCACATCTCAATCTTGCACCCATGTTTGGGTCGCCTTTTATTGTTCTTAATCTTTGCGAGTCAGGACTTGAATATCCGACAGGATCAACATTTCCAGAAGGGACTTCTGTATTGGAAAACCAATCTAAAACCCATTCTCCTACTCCTCCATGCATATCATAAATCCCCCAAGTATTAGGTGTCTTTTTACCAATCTCGCTTAAAACCCCGGAAGGATCTACTCTATAAGAAACTCCTAAGAAACTACTACTCGAACAAACACAGCCATCCGAAGAGCATTGCGTACCTGTATTTATTCCTGTATTTGTTCCTGCCTTGCAAGCATATTCCCATTGAGCTTCAGTGGGCAAATCAAATTTAACTCCTATCTTTGTTGAAAGTTTGCCTGTAAAAGAATAAGAATTAGCATTTCCATTTGGCCAATTTCCACCTCGAGCATCACTCCAAGAAACAATATTTGCTGCATTTTTATCTGCTTTTTGTCCATTAAGACTTGGATTACTTCCCATTATTAGTTCATATTGTTTTTGAGTTGTTTCAAAAATAGCTATATAATAATCTTTAGTTAAAGTTACTTGATGCTGATTAAAATCTTTAGCACAATTTCCACACGAACCTGCATCGCACCTTCCTGGTTCGGTTGCAGGCGAGCCCATTTTAAAAGATCCAGCAGGAATCTTACGCAAAACTAATTTAGTTGTTTTATATTCATCACTCCATCCGGAAGAAGGAACAGAATCAAGATAAGAAACCGCACCAGAGTTTAAATCAACAATCATATAATTTTGAGATGAAGGAGAAGGTGAATTTGTAACTACATTAGATTTGTTTAAAGTTTCAACTGTCTTTTCAAAGTGAGCCGATAAAGTATCCCAAGGATTATCCAATTTATCATTAGTTAAATATAGCCAACCAACTATATTTAAAGAATCAACAACCCATTGTTCAGAATAAACAGGTACATTAAGAGGTATCATTCCAAGTTTAGAATTATCATAAGAGACATAATCTAAATATTGTGATAAAGCAGGAAGTCCATCATCTTCATAGATTAAAGTAATATTCATCATATTAATATAACTCGAAATTGTATGAATTCCAGGATTACCAACAGAAAAACCGAAACCTTTTATATTTGAATATGAAATAAGAGATTGGTAATAGGACTCGCTCCCGGCTTGATTATTCATTTCATCATAAAAGATTCCATTAAGACTAGGGTAAAATTGTTTATACTTATCTATGTCTGCTTTAACTACGTTGATATTTCTAGTTCCATAGCCAGTATAAACATAGCCTACAACAGTTACGCCCGAAGTCTGTAATTGAGAAATCCAATCAACATATTGGCTATCCTGAGTTGCACCCGGGCCACTATCAGGATTAATTATTACAACTATTGGAACATTAGGATAAGAATTTCTTGCTTGAACAATCCTGGAATATGCGCTCTGATCCTCGAGATAAAGCGGGATTATAATTCCTGATTTTGAAGAGGAGGGTGATAAAGAACTAATACTCGGCTTATAAGGACAAGCACCTTCTACATTACAAAAATCTTTTTTCAAAAAAGTATTTATTTTATTTAAATAATTAGTTTCTCCAGATTCAAGATTAAATATTGGAGTTCCATGGTGTCCTGGAATTACAGCATAAGTTTCAACAGGAACGCCATAACTCACAAGTTTATTAGCTAAAAAGTTCATATGAGAATTAGGATTACTTGCGTCATAACTAGCACCATAATTATCATATTGGTCTCCAACTATTCCCCTGCTATTAGACAGACCATAACCCTGAACAATTAATGCGGGAACTTTAGTTTTTCCGTGATAAGTCAAATCTCTATTTTGCTCAAAATTACAAGTTGAAATTAAAGTATTTATTGAACCACTTTTAATAGAAGCCGGATTATAAACTCCTGCAAGACTAATTAATTTATCTACTTCAGTAATATTAGCATAATCATTTGAGTAAAGCAAGAAAGCCCCAATCATTGCTCCGGCCGAGTGCCCGATAATAAAAGTATTATTAATCTCATAACCCATTGATTTAAGTTTAGCGGCCGCGTGATTAATTGCTAGAGCACTATCGCTAACAGGAACAGGCCATTTAAGATTAGAATTGCAAACCCTATACTCTATGTGAATAGAAGAATAACCTTGAGATTCAAATCTAGAAGCAGAATTATAAAATTGTGTGAAAGTTGTATCTAAAGCAGTAAATCCACCACCATGAATATAAAATCCTAAATTAATTCTCTTAGAATTTTGATGTTCTGGAAGGATTTTCAACATATAAAATTGCCGGGCATCATTTCCATAGAATACTTTTTCTTCATAAGCACTAGTTGCTGGTGTTTGTCCTGGCAAGGCGGGAGTATCACTCGGAGGTATAACTGGAGAATCGTCTTCTACAGCAGGGGGGCGAGAGCATTTTTCTAACCTCGCCGAAGTATCTTTAATATAACATCTTCCGCCACAAGTATGAACCACAATCCTATCGGGATAAGCCGAACCTCTTTTTTTGAATCTTATTGTATCGCTATAACCATTCGAAGCACCCCTACTAGAACCTTTCTCAATTAAATCTCCATCAAGAGTATAAAGTGAAGCACCACTACAACCTGAAACTAAAATAACAAGATGCCCATCACTTTCAGAAGTTGGTTTCCATAAAAATCTTGAGGGCCCACTAGTAGCATATCCTGTAATAGTAAGGTGATCCAAAATTTTTTCTAAAAAACTTTGATTCAATAAAACTTCTTTTGGACTGGAATTATTTTTGTATAGAAGCATATCCGAAGACATAGCTAAAATAGAAGAAGTATATGCAATTATTAAAAAAATAATAGCTAAAAAAAATACATTACCCTTTTTCATAACAACTAAAGATAAAAGGAATTTATAAACATTTCTCGAATGATAAAAACTATTCTAGCCCTTCATAACCGCCAAGGGCTTTAATTTAGCAACAAGCTTAGCAATTCCAAGTTTATGGGTTACTTGAACAACCTCATCAATATTCTTGTAAACTTCAGGAGCTTCTTCAACAATTCCCTTACTACTTCCTGCTTCAAGAATAATATCTTTATCTTTCAATTGCTTTTTAACACTTTCTGCATTAATATCATGCCTAGCTTGAGTGCGCGATTCTATTCTTCCAGCACCATGGGCAGCACTAGCAAAACTGATTTCTTCTGCTTTCTTAGTCCCAACAAGAACATAACTCGAGGTTCCCATTGAACCAGGAATTAAAACGGGTTGTCCAAATTTTCTATAATCTTCAGGAATGTCCTTATGCCCTTCCCCAAAAGCCCGAGTAGCTCCTTTCCTATGAACGCATAATTTTTGCTTTTTTCCTTTAACAACGTGCTCTTCAATCTTAGCAATATTATGACAAACATCGTAAACTAGTTTAATTTTAGAATTTGGAAAATAATACTTCAATTGCTCACGTATATAATGCATAATCATCTGTCTATTGCATAATGCAAAATTAACAGCACAATTCATAGCCGATAAATATTTTTTTCCCAATAAAGAGTTTATTGGTGCATTAACAAGCTCTCTATCCTCAAGTTTATCAAAACCGTATTCTTGCTCCATTAACTTAATATAATCTGAAGCAACCTGATGTCCTAAACCTCTCGAGCCACAATGAACCATAATCATAATTGAATCTTTATCAATTCCAAAAGCCTTGGCAATTTTTTCATCGAAAATTTCTTCAACTTTCTGGAATTCAAGAAAATGATTTCCTGCTCCAAGAGTTCCTAATTGAGGCAATCCTCTTGCAATAGCTCTTTGAGAAACATCGCTAGGTTTTGCAGGAGAAATTTTTCCATTCTCCTCGCAATGTTCTAAATCTTCTTTAACACCCATACCTTTTTCAACAGCCCATTCTGCTCCTTTCTCCAACACCTCGAGTAACTCAGGTTTAGTATACCTTTTTCCGCCAACACCAACTCCAGAAGGAATTGTTCTAAAAATAGCATGCAAAATTTCTTTTCTTTTTTTCATAAAATCTTTAATAGAAATATTAGTAGCAAGCAATCTAACTCCGCAATTAATATCATAACCAACACCGCCTGGAGAAATAATTCCTTTATCCATATCAAAGGCAGCAACACCCCCAATTGGAAAACCATAACCTTGATGACAATCAGGCATAGCTAAACTAGCTCCAATAATTCCAGGAAGGCAAGCAACATTCTTAACTTGTTCAATTGCTTTATCTTTCTTTATATCATCAATAAGTTTTGGGCTAGCAAAAATCCTCCCAGGTACATTCATCTTGCCTTGTTCGGGAATTTCCAATTCATTTTCAGATATTTTTTTAAGTTCTATTGCCATATTATTATAAACTATTTTAGGTTAGTTAAAAGATATAAAACAATAGAAAAACCCATTTATTAATCTACTCTTTTATCCAATATAAGGTAAATCGAACCGGGAGAATAGCGCTAGAAGAATAGAAAAAGGAGATAGAAATAAAAATAAGTTAAACATCCAAAATAAACTCAATTGTGTTTTTTGATTTGCCTTTTTTTATTAACATGTCGCTATAGGTTATTGCTTTAACATCATTGCTAAACTTGTAATTGCTAGCCTTATCTCCAAATAACACACAAGATAATTTTTTCTTTTTCTCATCTAATTTAAAATCTTTTACTTCAGAAAGCAGAAATCCCCGAGAGTCTAGTAAAAATAAAAACTCTTCAAGAAAATTATAAAGTAAGGATTTTAAGTCTAATCCTGAGATAATTATTTGTTTTTTCAACTTAGGTTTTACTTTGATTTTTTCAGCAATAACTTCTTTTAAGGCTAAAGCAGAACTAACAAAAGCCAATTCAAGAGTTTTTTCTTCTACTCTAATTTTAATATCTGCGGTGTGTTCTAAAAATTTGAAACCC
>VGKO01000038.1 GCA_016867035.1 Candidatus Pacearchaeota archaeon | reverse complement strand
AACAAACAAAAAAATATTTTTTGCATTCCTTTGCTTTGCATCTATTTCTCTTTTCTTATTTTCTCTAAGTTTTGTTTTTGCTATTCAAGGAACAAGTAGTGTGACATTTAACACAGGAGGAGTCTATTGCACTAAAACAATTTCGAGTTCAAGTTGGATTAATGCTACAAGCGGAGTTGTTCTTGCTGCGAATTCACAAGATTCTTGTAATAAATATACTATTCCGGGTTATATTAATAGTTGTTGTCCTATTGGGTTGACTTGTAATGCTAGTGCTAATTCTGAAGCAGGTAAATGTATTTCAGCACCTGTTGATGTTTATAGGGTATGTTCAGATTATAAAGATAGTCTTAGCTGTATAAACGATGATCAAAAATTAGGAAATAAATCAATCGGAAGCAATATTACTTGTGGAATTGGTCCACTTTACAGTATTGGTACAGACATTTGCGTTGATAAAACTGATTGTGGTTGCATTTGGAATTCTACTCGAAATGTTTGTCAAGCTTTAACTAATTATACTCAAAACTGCAAATTAGGTGGGAGTAAAAATAGGGGTTTATGTATCTGGGGTTCTTCTACTTTGGAAAATAATTGTAATAATTCTCTTGCTAATATGATTCTTCGTTCTGTTGCTAATTGGAAAGGTGGCATCTTAAATGATACTCAAACCGCTATAGAAGAGGCTAATTGCAAGAATGAGGTTAGAACTTTGTCTTGCCCTAGTGTAGCTAAATTGCCTTTTATGAATGAGACAAGTTTGGTTATAATCATTATTGTTTTATTAATAGTTTATATCCTTATTAATAGAACTAATAGGAAATCTAAAAATAAAGATACTTTTAAATATAAATCAAATAAAAAGAAAAAGATATAGGTTTTTTCGATAATAAAGAAGATTTATAAATATAGATTAGTTAAATATATAAAATGAGGTCGATAAAAGAAATCTTTAGTTTTAGCAAGATTTTTGCAGTTTTTCTATTACTTGTTTTTAGTTCTTCTTTTATTTTTGGAGCTTCTAATTTTAATTTAGGAAATCCTTCTTTTAATCTCAGTAAAGTTTTTCAACCAGGAGAAAATCTTAAGGGGACTATTAATATTAGTTTTTCTGAGCAAACCGAATCTTCTAACTTTTATGTTAAAGAAGGCTCATTTCTATTTGGAAAATTTAATTTGAGTCAATTATTATCTGCAAATGGTAATATTTTAATTCCAGGAGTAACTTATACTTGCGAGCCATCGAGTTGTAAAGATGGTTATTCGCAATTAGGCTCGGCTGTTGAATCTAAAAAATTTGTACTTGGGGCTGGTACAAATAATATTATTGGTTTAAAGTTGATGGGTTCAAATGTTCCTTTAATTGAATCTATTTCTATGAGTTTGTATTCAGATGCACCTGAATCTTGCACAAACCAGCTTGCTATTGATCTTTTTGATGACGGAGTAATTGATTGGGCTAATCCTACTTTTAATTTAGAATCTTTTTGTAGTTCTCCGGATTATGGGTGTTATGTTCCTTCTACAGGCACAAGCACAATTAGTCAGGGCAAACAATATTGTGGCAGTTTTCAGATTAACCCTAGCGGGGGAATTTATGTTGGAGCAGATTTACAAGGTTCGGGTCCTGCTACTTTTAATTTCATTATGGGCGAGGAGTTTGGAAATCAATGTGAAATCTCTGTAACTAATTCAAGCAAGGTTGGTTGTGTTATTAATAAAGCAACTTCTGAAGTAGAAAATATTACTTTATGTCTTACACAGATTACAGGTTCTCCTTATAAAATTTATTATGAGGATAATTCTCCTTGCGGTTATGTGGATTATCCTGAAAATAGCCATGATTTTTCTTTATTTACTAAAGGACTTAGATATGTTAAATTGGGTAATTTTAGAGTTAATTTTAGCGAAATAGATGATAGTTATCTACTAGAGAATTATGATTACAATTGCACTAAAGGATGTTATATCCCTATAAAATTTATTTCAGGTTTTAACCAAGAAATAACTATTAACTCTATTAATTTATCTTATGAATCTTCTGGAATCTCTGTAGCCAGCAGTCCTGCTGAAATTTATAATCTTGCTCTTGTAAAACCAAAGTTTACTTTGCCTTTCACTAAGCTTTATTTGGATAATTTGGGAATTAAAGCTCCTAGTGCTGCCGGGTTTCATAATATTTCTTTATATTTTGGGGAATCTAAAATAGGCGATTCTTCAATTGAAGTTTTAAGTTTACCGACTATAAAATATCTTTATCCTAGAACAGTTCCTGCTGGTTATGAAATAAATTTTAATTTAGTTGCAGAAGCTAATTCAGGCAATAATACTAAATACACTTGGTATTTTGGAGATAATTCAACTAAAGAAACTTCTGAGCCAAAAGTAAAACATTCTTATGCTTCTCTAGGAACTAGGGATTTACTTGTTCAAGTTTCTAATAATCTTGGTTCAGTAAACAAAAGTTTTTTAATAAACATTGAGTCACCTCAAAAATATCTTAATACGACCTTCTCCTATTATAAGACTAAAAATTCAGAGCTTAAGAATAAAATAAGCGATTTTCCAGTTTTAGTAAAAAATTATTTAGACAAGAAGTTTAATATTAGTTCTAATGAAGAGAGATTAGTTATTTTACAGAATCAATTTAATAATGCCGGCAATGATTCTTCTAATTATATTGAGATTGTTTTTGAATTAAGTCAGATTAATTTTCCCGATGTTATTAATTTTAGTCAAACATCTGATGGAATCTTTATACCAAAAAAAGATAATATCGATAGAAATTTAATGAACTCTTTAACAAAGTCAAATTATAGCGGAAACTTAGAAGCAATTCAAAATGCAGTTTATTCTTGGGCGGTTACTTTATTCTCTGTTTCTGGAAATTCTAAAACTTATTTTGCGAGTTATGATGATTCTAGTATGACTTTATTAACCTATTTTAATTTTAAGTTTACTCCTTTAGATTCTATTAATAGAGCTTATTTCATAATTTCTAATCCTGGGGCAGTTTTATCTTGGGCTAATACTGAAGACATTAGTTCTGGAAAAGGTTTTGTGCTCGATGGGCTTGAATCAGGTATGCAAAAAACCTTAGAGTTTATTATTCCAGGTGATAAGATAGGTTTATTGGATGCGCCAATCTTTTATTTCCCTTCTTCTAGTGAATTAATTTTGGTAGATGAGGTTGTTCAATGCAATTATAATAGCAAATGCGATAAGAGTAGCGGTGAAAATTCTGAAAATTGTAAAAGTGATTGTAAGCCTTGGGGAAGAATTTTCTTGTGGTGGGGTATTTTGCTTATAGTAATGCTAATTCTTTACATTTTGGCTCAAGAGTGGTATAAAAGATATTACGAGGCTTATCTTTTTAAAAATAAAGACGATTTATATAATTTGATAAACTTTATGGATAATGCCGAAAAGCAAGGCTTAGGTAAGGAAGCGATGTATTCTAAACTAGTGGGGAAAGAATGGGATAAAGAACAACTGGATTTTGCTTACCATAAATTTAAGGGCCAAAGAACAGGTATGTGGGAGATTCCAATATTTAGATTTTGGGAAAATAAAAAAGTTTTTAAGGAAATTGAAGCTAGAAAAAATATAATTAATCCTCAACTTCCTCCAAAACCTCTTGTTAGATTTGTAGGAAAAACACAAAATACTAAAATTACTACTACGCGTGTAACGAGTATTGTCGACAAGTCAAAAACAAATATGAAGCCAAGTAAATAAAGGTTTAAAAAGATTGAAAATATACCTACTATAACAAATAAAAATAAAAAAATGAGGCAATGGTAATAAGAATTATACGCAATTTTTTTAGTAGAATCTTTAGTGAGATGTTTAAGTCTAAAAAGAATATTAGTCTTGGTTTCTATGGACCTCCTAATGCTGGAAAAACTAGTTTAGCTAATCGAATCTGTAAAGATTGGACTGGAGAAGAAATAGGAACAGTATCGCGAGTTCCTCACGAAACAAGAAAAGTGCAGTTTAGGGAGAAAGTTGATATTAAATATAAAGATAATCAGTTATCCTTTAAACTTGTTGATACTCCTGGCATTGCTACTAAAATTGACTACGAAGACTTCTTGAAGTTTAAACTTAAGAAGAAAGAAGCCCAATCTCGAGCCAAGGAAGCAACACAAGGTATTATTGATGCTATTAAGTGGTTGGATGATGTAAATGCCGTAGTTGTTGTTCTTGACTCCACTGAAAATCCTTATTCGCAGGTAAATATCACTATTATTGGAAATCTTGTTGCTAGAAAAATTCCTGTTTTAATTGTTGCCAATAAAGTCGACGCCAAGAAATCTGACATTAAAAAGATTGAAGCGGCCTTTCCTGAATATGATGTTGTAGGCATTTCTGCTAAGTATGGGACAAATATGGAAGAGTTTTATGAATCTTTATTTAAACTAGCTAAAAAGGCTAGGAAATAAAGTTTAAATTAAAAAGTAAAAACGTAATAAATAAAAAGAGGAAATTAAAAAGAGGAAATGAGTAAGAATAAGAAACAGGCATCTCGGGAAGGATTAACAATCCAATTCATTCCATACTCAGAAATATCTGGTCTGAATTCCACTGAGAGAATAAAGAAACTCTTGCAGATAATTTTGAAGAATAAGGTTATTGTTATTCAGGGGCGATTAAGAGCAGAAGAAGAAACGCGGTTAATAGAAGATACAATGGTTATGGTTGGAACAGTTAAGGGCTTTAAAGGTATAGAACTTGCTGTAATAAGCCCTAATCCCAATGAAATGGGCTTTATGACAAAGGTTAAGCATGGTATCGCTAGTGCTTTAGTGGGAGATACAGAATCCCTTACTATTATTGGACCTGCTGCAATTATCAAAGATATGAAGCGCGACCCTTCTAAGCTTGAAGTCATGATGAATAGAAATTAATAGATAAATACTATTTCTAAAGTTTTATAAACTTGGATATTTTTAGGTTGTTATAAAGGAGATAATTAATAATCTATTAATCACTTATTATGCCACACCAATGCGTACACTGCGGAAAATTGTATCCTGATGCTGCTAAAGAGCTATTAACTGGTTGTAGTTGTGGTAGTCACTTCTTCTATTTCATTAAAAAAGAATATTACGATAAATTAAGAAACCAGTCTTCTAAGATAAGCGAGGAAGCTAAGCAAGAATCTTTTGTGAAAGATATTGTTGGAGAGCTTCAAAGTAAGATAAAAGAAATTGATAAGATGGATAAGATTAAAATCGAGCGCGATGTGCGCGAGATTATTGGTATATCTGAAAAAGAGGATATTCCAGTTATACTAGATCTTGAGTCTATTCGAGTTTTGGGGCCTGGAAAGTTTGAAATTGATGTTGTTAATCTTTTTAGTAAGAAAAGACCCCTTATTTATAAGTTGGAAGAAGGAAAATATATTATTGATTTAGCAAG
>VGKO01000037.1 GCA_016867035.1 Candidatus Pacearchaeota archaeon | reverse complement strand
GTTTTTGGAATGTCGTTTGGAATGATATTTTCTATAATTTTAATTGTAATATTTATTATTGTTGGATTTATTGCGATAAGATCTTTCTTAAATTTTCAGAAAACAAGCCAGATGAATATGTTTGCTAATGATTTACAATCAGATATTGACGAAGCCTGGAATGCAGGAGAGTCTTCTATAGTATTTAAGGGAAATCTTCCCCCGGGGGTTGAATATGTATGTTTTATTAATTGGAAAAATGCTACCCTTGGCGCAAATAATATTGAGAAAGCAGTCTATCAAGACATAAAATTAGGAGGAATTACAGCTTCGGATAACTTTTATTTCTATGCCCCTACTAAAAATTATGTATTAAAAAGCAAACAAATTAAACATATTGATTTTTCTAATAAAAATCCAATATGCGCAAAAGTAATTAATAATCAAGTTTCTATTAGAATTGTTAAGACTTTTGAAAATCCCCTCGTTGTAGTGAGTGAATAAGAAAAGTATTTAAATACATAATATTATGTATCTAGTAACATAATATGAAAACAGAAATAAAGATATTAAAGTTTCTTTTGGCAGAGGATAAATCTTTAACTATCAGAGAAGTATCTCAGAAAACCAAATTAGATTATAAAATTGTGCATACCGCAATAAAAGAGCTTGTTAAAAAAAGATTACTTGAGAGTAAACCTGTTGGAAAATCTATTCAATTAACCTTGAAAAGAATTTATTCAAAAGAAATTTTTGAAGCAGAAACAGAAAGAAAAGAAGAATTATTAAAAGATAAAAACTTAAAAGTTCTCCATGACCATTTGTTAGATTTGCCTTTTCAATTTATTGTACTTGTTTTTGGAAGTTATACAAAAGGGACATATACAAAAAAATCCGATATTGACTTAATGATTATTGCCCCTGAAGAAAATAAGAGTAAAATAAATTCGAGACTTTCAGTATTGCCTCTTGATATCCACCCTACATTTTTAGATTACAAGGATTTCTTACAAATGAAGAATTCTAAAGATTTTTCAGTAGTCTCAGAAGCAATTAAAAATAACATAATAATTATAAATATAGAAGATTACTACCGAATATTGAATAATGCTAGATGAAAAGAGAATAAAAGAGGCTAGGGCAAATATTGAAAGATACCTACGAGATGGAATGATAAAAAAAATAAAAGATAAAAATGAAAAAATTCTTGAAACATTCATAAGGAATAGTGATGAAAGCCTTATTCTTGCAGAAAACATCTTAAGAAATAATCTTTCAAATCTTTGGGCGATAGTATGTTCTTATTATTCTATGTACTACATTGCAAATGCTATTCTATACATAAGGGGGTATAAAATAGGCAAGGAAATTTCACATCAAATAACAAATGAAGCTCTAATCTTTTTTATAAAAGAAAATTTAGAAAGACAAATTTTAGAAGAATATCAAGAGGTCAGAGAAGAAGCAGAAGAGCTTGCTAAAATTGAATCCAATGAAATGATAGAAAATTTTGAAAAAGAAAAAGAAAAAAGAGCCAAATTTCAATATGAAACAACTGAAATAGTAAAAGGGGTAAAGCAGAAACTTCTTTTAACAGAGCTAAAAAATTTGTATTTGAAATAAAAAAATTAATAATAGATTTAAAATAAAATGCGAAAGATACTAAAAAATAAAAAAGGCTGCTCGCGTCAGTACTTTGAAATTGCAAAATTAAAGATACCAAAGTCCAAACGCTCGTTCGATATGCCTTTTAGCTGGATTTTTGCGATTATTGCTGGTTCGATTATTATTTTTATTGCAATTTATGCTACAACAAGATTTATTAATGTTGCACAGAAAGCAGAGAACTCTGAATCAGCATTAGAATTGTTGAATTACCTAAATCCTGTTGTTAATGGAGTTATGAGTAGCTATGCAACTAAATTTAATTTTAATAAAGAAACAAGAGTATATTTTAACTGCTCAGAATCTAGCAGCCAAAGCCCTATTTTTGGAAGACAAACTCTGGCTTTTTCTCAAATCTCAGGATTTTTAAAAAAATGGCCAAAGCCAGGAGAAGCAGTTCCGAGATATAATAAATATATTTTTGCAGAGAATATGCTACAAGGAAAAGATTTTTATATATTTTCTAAACCCTTTTATACAGGATTTAGAGTAGATGATATTATAACTATAAGTTCAAGCAAATACTGCCTTATTGCTCCGCCTAATGTTATAGAAGAAGAATTCCAGAGATTAGGGCTAGGAAATATCAATGTAACACCCACTATAACTCTCTGTCCTAAAAACACTATCAAAGTTTGTTTTGGAGCAGATTTTGCTGGATGCAATATGAGCGTCTATGGCGAATGCAATTCTTTTGATTGCGAAAGCGAATTTGATAATGGTTATGTTTTAAAGAAAAGTAAAAGACTATACTACACTGGCAATCTTCTTTATGGCGCTATATTTTCTTCTCCTGAAATTTATGAATGCAACACAAAAAGGATAGGTAAAAAAGTTAATGAGCTTGCAACCATTTATAATGAAAAAATAGATATTGTTAAATTAAAGGATTGCGATAGCATAATATCGCCATTCTTATTGCAAATAGCCACTATTAGCAAAAATCTTAAATCTTCCCTAGAAATAAAAGAACTTTATCAGTTGTCTAAGGATATGGATGAAGAGAATTGTGATAGTAATTGCCGAGTATATAGCTCGGAAAAGTGTTAATTTTTAATTTAATATTATAACGTTAGATATAAAAAGCCCAAAAACATTATACATTATAAAAAAGAGGAAAAATGGTTAAGACAATTGGAATTATTTCAATTAAAGGCGGAGTTGGAAAAACTTCGGCTGTTACTGCTTTGGGAGCTAGCCTAGCAAATGATTTTAAGAAAAAAGTTCTTTTAGTTGATGGAAATTTTTCTGCTCCAAATTTAGCTTTGCACATTGGTTTCATTAATCCTGAAATAACGATCCATCATGTTTTAGATAATAAAGCCAATATAAAAGAAGCCATATATGAAACAGGCTATGGTTTTGATGTTATTCCCGGATCGATGCATTATTCACAAATAAATCCCTTAAAATTAAGAGATAGACTGGGAGAAATAAAAAGAAAGTATGATGTTATTTTAATTGATTCCTCTCCAAATTTAAATGATGAGATTTTAGCGACAATGACTGCAAGCGATGAATTAATCGTAGTAACTACGCCCGATATTGTTACACTAGCAACAACTCTAAGAGCAATTAAATTAGCAAAACTGAGAAAAACGCCTATAAATGGATTGATATTAAATAAGGTCCATAATAAAAAATTTGAGTTATCCTTGGATGAGATTGAAAACACTTGTGAGACTCCAATACTAGCCGTATTGCCTCATGAAACTCAAGTACTTGAAGCATTATCGAAAAGTTTACCCTCAACCATGCATAAAAATAGCAAATCTACCAAAGAGTATAGGAAATTGGCTTCTAGTCTTATCGGAGAAGAGTACAAAAAAAATAGTTGGCTTGGAAGCAAATTAAAAATGTTTATGAAAAAAGTTCCTAAGCAAGATGTTAATCGTGTTCTACTGAAAGTAAAACAAAGGGAGTGAAAATGCACCCGTTTACTTGCAAATCTAGAAAAAGTCAAACCAAAATTAAAGAAATGGTTTTTATGATAGCTTTTTTAGCAATCTTTTTTGTCATTGTAGCACTTTTCTTTTTGGCAGTTAGCACTGCTGGAATAAAAAGCCAGTTCTACGATAGCTCTAAAGCCGGAGCAATATTACTTGCTATAAAACTTGCAGATTCTCCTGAAATGAGTTGCGGAGAAGCCAATTGTATTGATACAGATAAACTCGTGGCGTTTAAACAGCATACTGCTTATAAAAATTTTTGGTTGGTAGATGGGCTTGTTGTAAAAAAGATTTATCCTTTTCAAAACTCTAGTGTTGAATGCAATACAGGAAATTATCCTAATTGTAATACTTATACTATAAAAACTCCGAGTAATTACTCGAGTCAGGATTCGAGTTATCTAAGTCTATGCAGAATAGAAAATAAAAATAATTACTTATATAAAAAATGCGAGTTAGGTAAAATAATAGTCTATACCTCTAGAAAAATAACTTAAAATGAAAAATATAAGAGAAAATAAGAAAGCGCAGCAAGAAATAGTGGGATTTGTTATAATAGTAATTATAGTTGCGGTTGTGGGAGTAATCTTCTTAGGAATTTATCTAAAACCCCAACCGAGCGTAGCTACTAAAGATGCAGAAATTAATAATCTTCTTATTTCTACTTCTAAGTATACCACTAGCTGTTATAAAGATTCAGAGCCAAATTACAGAACTATTGAAGATTTGGTTGTAGACTGTTACCAGTATAAAAAATGTGGGGATGGAGAGTTTGCTTGTATTGTGCTAAATAGGACTTATTCAGAAATGCTAAACCGAGTTTGGATTGCAGGAGATACTAGTGCAATAAGACATTATGAGATAAAAGCCTATTATCAGGGTAATTTAACTGATCCCACTACTAAAAAACCGGCTTTTTTTACTCTAGAATCAGGAAATTCTAGTAAATGTCTAACAACCAAAGCCGGGCAGAAAATCACTAGTCTTGAAAATCCTGAAGAGTCGGTTGTTACAGAACTAAGGGTTTGCTTTGGCTCTTAATTAAACTTGATTAAAGATTGATTTTAACTTCTAAACTATCAATAACTAACAAAGGCTTGAGTTTTTCGCGCTTGCCTTTATGTACAGGAATCATCTCTAAGAAGCCCATTTTTTCTAATAAAAGGACATCTTGGCGTACTGATTTAAAATCCCTGGAGAGTATTTTAGCCAGTTCATAAAGAGAGTTTGGTTGTTTGGTTTTTAATATATGAAGTAATCGTGCTTTTTGATCAGTCAACACGCTTTTTAACATTGCTAAATCAGATTTTCCTGGTGTTTTTTCACCTTTAAACTTGCTAAAAATAGCACTAAAGGTTCCTTGTTTTTCTTCTATTGTAATTAATTGTGTTTTTAATTTCTTTTCAGCCATTTTTAATATTATAGCATAATTTTATTCTTTTTATGCATATTTATAGGTTTTTTATACAGTTATAGCGTCGTTCATAGTATATAAATCTTCCCATATATATAGATTATATATATTGCATTTATATAAATAACTAAACCATATATTCTTATTTTACCCCATATATCTAAGTAAAATCAAAAAAAGCATAAATAAAAATTAAATTCAAAGTTAACAGAATTTTGTATAATTAGCCAGTAATACCGAAAGCTTTATAAATGAAAACCCTTGTTTTTCGAGGAAATTCGGTATAAAACAAAAGCTTTTTAAAGACAAATTAATTAGGTGAATTGTCCTAAAATGACTAGTAAAGCAGTGTTGACATCAAAGTTACGACATAGACAAGTGTCATGCTTCGAATCTGAAATCATAGGATTCGTGCAAAGGCATATTTCAATTGATTGAAAGGAGGTTAATAAAAATGAAATTTAATTTTAAAAAGATCGCTTCAGTACTAGCTACAACAGTTATGCTTGGAAGCACTGTTGCTTTTGCTGCTGCTGCATGGCCTGCACC
>VGKO01000036.1 GCA_016867035.1 Candidatus Pacearchaeota archaeon | reverse complement strand
TATTGATGCTCCCTCACCAGACCCTAGCTTTATAGCATTATCTCCTTTTAAGCTTAAAAGAGTATTTGGAGCTATGTCTATAGTGAATTCATTTTTGAAAGATCCTTGCTCAAAAACAATTCTCTGCTTGCCTGAAGGAATTTGGTTTATATAAAAATAACCACTCTCGTCCGTGAAATTAGTTATGGAACTATCTTCAAGAACATACACCTTAACATCAGAGAGTGCGTCAACACTTTTCGGAGAATAAACAAAGCCTTCAACACTACCAAATCCAGATTCAACTTTTTGAAAAAATATAAAATAGATTACTAAAAAAGAAACAATAATAATAAAAATAACCAATAAAATCAAAACTGCTGAAGAAAATCCTTTTTTAGAGCAAATTTTTATTGTATTCATTTTCGTAATCTTGCAATTATATATTAAAATTAACTACTGCAGTTAATTTGTTTAATTCATTTTTGTTATCACTAATAACCACTTTCCATAAATATTTACCTTTGCCTATTTCTTGAGGTAAAGTCAATTTAAAAGATAAATATTGTGCATCTTTAGCAGGCACTCCGCCAATATATGAAGAAAATAAGTTGGGTTCATCCAAAATTATATCTCCATTTTCGTTCTTTAACTCCATTGAAGCAGCAATATCAACAAATTTTGCGGGAGCACCATAAGGATTAAATTCTTGAAAGCCAGTAATTCCAGAAAAGTACATTATATAGGTTTTTCCAGGTGAAAAAACACTATTTTCGACTAATACATTGTTTAAACTTATAGAGGTTTTATTAAAAACTAGATTTCCTTCAGTTTTGATATTGGAAATTCCAAATTTTTTAAACCCCTGTTCTAAAACTCCCTTTTCTGTTTGAGGAGTTTTATTAAGCAAAAAATATGCTCCAAAAGCAATAACAACTATTAGTAAAATAACAATCCCTATAATAGGTGCTGGACTCTTTCTCTTTTCACCATTAGACTCATAGCTTGTTGTCACTTGTCCTCTTTTATTTACCATTTTATTATAAATAAATAATTAGGGTATATATATATATATCGTTTTTCGTTTCGTCGTTCTCGCACGAGCAAAGCGAGTGCGAGGTGGGGGGCTTCTGACGTTTCTCGTCGGTAAATTGAAAATCCTATTGCTGATAATTCCTGTTAAGTCGTGCGAACGAAATAAAATGAAGTGAGAGCCTGCAAGGCGTTACCGAGAAAGATCTTTGATTTTTCGAAGGAGTTATGATGACCTAAATTTTGGGTGGGAAGATGCGAGTTTTTCTACAATAACCCTAATAAAATAACAAACAATATTCCAACAATCAATGAAAAAATTGTTTTGTGATCTGTCATTTTACAACACGAAGAAGGGATTATTTCATCAGCAGTTATGTAAATCATCAATCCTGCTGTTGCACTGACTATTAATCCTATAGCGGTGTTAGAAATATACTGATAAAGCCAACTTGCTATTAAAAATCCGGCTAAAATAGGTACTGCTGTTGAAGATGAAACTAAAAATGACTTTAATCTTTTATTTGTAGTATGATAATATGGTGCAGAAGTGCAAATTCCTTCGGGAATATTGTGGATTGCTATCGCAAGTGCAATTGCTATACTTATGTTAATTCCTGAAACAGAACCGAGAGCAATTGCCATTCCTTCGGGAAAATTGTGTAAAAAAATCCCGGCAATCAGATATATAGCAGTTACTTTTAATTTTTTTCCCTGTTCTTGTTTGCATAACTCTGGGTGAATATGGGGGATTAATCTATCTACTCCGTACATAAACCCGGCACCAATTGCAATCCCTAAAATAGAAATATAGATTGAGGACAATTTGATACTTTCAGGTATTAGCTCTAAGAAAGAAATTGCTAGCATTACACCACCTGCAAATGCGAGCATATTATACATAAATCTTTCAGAAGGTTTTTTAATAACCCCAATTAAAGATCCTAGGACAGGGCCTAAAACAGAAATTACCACAATTATTAATAAAGCCCTATCCATTCTCCACCTCTTAAATATTAAATAAGTTTTATGTTTAAATAACTTTCTGAAAAACTCGCATCTGGGCGGGCTAAACAATAAGTCATCATAATTCGACTTAATCGCTGTTGCTTGACCCGAGCGAAGCGAGAGCCTGCAAGGCGTGGCAAGAAAATCTTTGATTTTCGCAGAGTTTTAATTTTTCTTTCAGGGTGGGGGAGGAGGATGGTTCCGACGACCAATAAATAAGAGAGATTGCCCGCTTTTTGTTTCTTTTTTATAAAAAGAAAGTGAAATAATCTTGGGGGTGGAAAAATGTTTTTTATAGTAATCTTTAAAAACTTGTATTCTATTAATTTATTATGATAAAAAGAGTAGAAGGAAATTATAGCCAGCATTCAGATATGACTGTTGGAGTGTATAGAGATGGAAAATTTACTCCATATAGCTCTGATAAATCCCTAAGAACATCAATTGATTCTGGAGCAGACCCAGAAGTGATTAACCTTGCTAAAAAAGGAAGAGCAATACATGGTAGCTATAAAGACGGAAATTTTAGACCTGCGGAAATCAGGGGCAGAAGAGGTTATGTTAATCATATTAATACGCCTGATGGAGCATATGGATTTAACCACGAAGGAGAATTAGTTGGGAGGGGTGGAGAAGTTGTTGGAGCGATTGATGAAAGTGGAAAAGTTTTGAGTAAAGAAGAATATAGAGAAAATGTTAGAAAAGATATAAAAACAGCAATTAAAGATTGGCGTTCTCAGAGAGAACCGAGTTTAACAGAAACTTATGAGGCTTTGGCAAAAGTTGAAGGAGAATTATACAGAGATATAAGGGATATTGCCAAAAAAGTTGGAATTGGAGAAGAGGAAGTAAGAAAATACGCAAGAGAATTAAGTCATTATAATAAAGATGTAAGTGAAAGAGTTGAAGCAGAAGATAGAGGAAAAAGAGGAAGAGGGGGATTAGAAAGAACATTAAATTCTATTTTAGCAATAGCAGGTTTTGGAGCGGGAATATTTTTTTTATCATCTAACATAACAGGAAATGCTATTGCTGATGCAACAACTAAAACAACTTCTTTTCTTGGTGCAGGTTTGGTTATTGTTGGTTTAGTTGCTGGTTTTTTCTGGTTGAAAAACAGAAAGTAAAAAACAATTTTGGTTGGGGAAGATTATTTCTAATTAAATGAAAAATTTGGGTGAGCGACAGCGAACCTTTTACCCTTTGTTATATGAAGTGTGAAGCATTTCATTTCTGTTTTTTTGGTCGGGTAAAAGAAGTTTTTCTCTGAAAATCCGCAGATTTTCAGCTATCTGTCCGAAGGACTGCGGGCAATCTCTCACTCTCTTGGGCGGGAAAGAAAATAAAATTTTAAAATTTCACCTAATTCCTGTTCTATTCGTCCGAATACTTGGAGGACTTGATTTTTAGTGCAACGATGCTCGAAGAGCAAAAAATCAAAGTTTTTGAGTCGGCCGTAAAGTACTATTGTTCAAATTCCATTTCTATTCCACCAACCCATCCCGCAATCAAGTTATACAGGAAAGCACCAATTGCTCCTCCTATAAATCCAAAAACTGCATATAGAATTGGCAAAACAATTATTGCAAGGAATCCTAAACCTGCACCTAATCCTGCTGAACCAGCAAGTGCTCCAAATGTTGCTCCTAAAATTGCATAGAATATTCCAAATATTAAACCAATCACAGCCATTAAAACTGCTTGCAATTTTGCAACGGAAAGAACTCCTAATTTTTTTAATTTCGCCATTATTACACCTCCATTACTTAATCTATATCAAGGAAGTTAATAAATGTTTTGAAAACGAGGTTGGTGGAATCAGTAGTAGGCCGACTCAAAAATTGAATAGAATCGCTGTTAGTTTCCCCTGAATACTTGGAAGGGTTGAGTTTTAGTGCAACGATGCCGAAGGCAAAAACTCAAAGTTGCAAATTCTCGTTTATCAATCTGAGAGGGCACTTCAGGATGGTGGGAACCATCAGTTTTTTAGAATTAGAGAGGGCACTTTTTTAGTTTGGTTCGTCGTAGGGTTGAGGGCAGTAGTTTTCAAAGGTTATTGAAATATAACTTTGTACAAAAAGAATAACGAAATTATTAAAAGTCCTGCTCCTATCCTTTTATAGTAATTCTTTCTAGATTCATCAGGTTTAAGCAGAAATTTTTTGTCCTTTTTTTGGTCTAGATATAGATTATAGCTCCAAGAAAAATAATCTTCTAGTTTCTTACAACCAAGGGTAAATAGTAAACCATAGAATAATAGCAAAATGAAAATAGTCAAATCTATATTTTTATAAAATTTAGTAACATAATATAATATAAGTGGTGCAGGAGTTATAAATAAAATCCAAATTAAAATATCTTTTAGCAAATCTTTTTTAGTTCCGTGAAAAAATCTATCTTTCTTATTTTTTATTAAAAACCACCCCACTATAAGAAAAACTATCCCTAAAACAACAAGCAAACTGGAAATATTCCACAACATATCATAAGAAGCGGGCTCCCTCATTCCTAGTTTAATTAAATTTGTCCAATCTTCTGGGTGAAAGAAAGAAACAATGATGAAGATAAGTGACAAGCAAAGGAATATAAAACCTAATAGTTTTTTTATCGCAGAGAATTTATTTAGATTATTTTTTTTCTTAATTTGTTCTTTCATAGATTATGCCCTCTTTATTAAAAATTGATTTAATGGAATTAAGATCAAAGGTAATAATACTAGAGTAACTGCAGATATCATTAATGAAAGAGTCCCTGTAAAGAACATTATTGAACCAAATAAAACCGCATTATAAACATAGTGGGCGGAAATTACAGTTGAGAGGTCATACCTTACAAAAAAGTACCCCCATATGGATCCGCCAATAATCAATTCAATTGCCCTAAAATAAAATGGGAAAACTGGATAAGAGGAGTGAGCTACCGCCCAGACTAGGGTAGATAAAAGGATTGCAAAAAAAGTAGATTTAAGATATTTCTTAAAAAATGATATTCCAAATAATCTATAAATTATTTCTTCAGAAAAAGCTGCAAAAAATACAATAGAAAAAATAGAGATAAATGGAATAAAACTTAAAAGGAAACTATAGCTTTCTGCTCCAGAAGACAATGCCCAAACTCCCAAGTATCTCTCTCCTATTAAATAAAGCAAAGAGACTAATCCCAATGAAGAAAAGGCAATGAGATATCCTCTAAAAATCGAGGGAGAAAGTTTCTTAAGCGTGTTTTTAATTTTTTCTTTCCAAACCTCTTTTGCTAGAAAATCGCCAGAAACTCCACTTATAAAAATAGTAGAAACAAATAAAATTGAGATAATTATTCCTATTGCAATTGCAATACCTATATGAACTAAAAAAGGAGAATCAGTAATGTAAGAACTTTTTAGTGTAGGATACTCGTTGATTGTGCTTACAATCAGAATTGCCAAAGTAATTAAAGATAAAAGAAGATAGGATTTCCAATTCGCTTTTTTATTGATAAATGCTTTAATAAGAAAAATAAAAGCTAAAATAAACATAAATATTGTAGCTAAATAAGAGAGAATTGTTAAAAATATCCCTGAAGAAAGTTGTTTGTTTATTTCTCTTTCAA
>VGKO01000035.1 GCA_016867035.1 Candidatus Pacearchaeota archaeon | reverse complement strand
AAATTAAAATTAGAAGCTCCAAAAATAAAAGAAGAACTAAAAACAAGTAATAGAAAAACTGCAAAAATCTTGCTAAAACTAAAGATTTCTTTTATCGACCTCATTTTATATATAATGCTAGTAAACTAGATTTATAAACCTTTTTTGCAGACGAAGAAGCTTATTTTTTATTCCCTGATTTGATACTTCTTTTGATTCTAGCTTGGTTTCTTCTTTTAATTAAAAAATATACTAGAATAATCAAGACAACTAAGATAAAATAACCCCAACTAGACATAAAATCCAATTTTGCAGTATTCGAGCAAGGATAATTCCTAGTTTCGTCAAGACAAGTAGCCCTAGCAAGCGCATCATTTCTCATTCCATATTTCCATTCGGCTTTTGAACGAAGAACAAGATTATTCAAGGTAGTATTGCAGTTGTTTTCTATTACAGAAGAAGACCACATACAATAACCGCGACTTCCACCAGAGTTATCTTCACAAGTAGTAGTGTAATTAGCAAGAGCCTTACATCTATTAGAATCCCAAATACACTTACATTGTGTAACATTAACGCAATAAACTCCCAGTATAGTATAACCTTTAATACCACAACTAACATTACTTCCTACTGATTTATTCCCTAATTTTAAATCATCCAAATTGCAACTTGCTGAATCGAGGTAATCTGAACAAGTATTATAAGTTTTAGAAGGAATACACTGCCCTGCTCCAGAATTAGCACTAGCATTACAAGTCATATCCGAAGGACAACAACTACTAATATATCCAGGAACAGCATATTTATTACAGGAATCTTGTGAATTTGCAGCAAGAACAGCCCCACTAGTAGCATTAATCCAACTCGAGCTTGCATTAGTTTTAGAGCAATAAACCCCTCCTGTGTTAAATGTCACACTACTTGTTCCTTGAATAGCAAAAACAAAACTTAGAGAAAATAAGAAAAGAGAAATAGATGCAAAGCAAAGGAATGCAAAAAATATTTTTTTGTTTGTTATCATTTTTAATTGTTTTTAATTATAATTTAAGGTTAAAACAGCCTCGTGCGTGTTAGCATTTTCAAAATAATTTGTAAATTCAACCATATTAGTATAGTTATTATTCCAATCCCCAATTTTAGATAAAGTCAATGCTCTTGAAACCCCAGAATAAACAGTCCAAGCGACACTTACATTATATCCCAAAGTTATCCTTGTGCCCGGAGCATGTAGATACTTACATTGCAAGTTCCCGGGAGTAAAAGTATAATTCGTTAAACTTGAGTTACATTCTGCAACAAAACTTTGACTTGCATTAAAATTGACAAAGTTACTATAACTTTTTAGAGGTTCAGGACTAGTTATAATAGGGAAAACATTTATTCCTGGTTTAAACGCAAATAATTGTACAGATTGCGAGGATTGCTGTCCTCTTTTCATTTCCTTAACAGTTAATATTACAGTATAAACTCCAGAATTATTATAGACATGATTTGTATTACCTAATCCGGGGGTTAAAGCCAAGGAATAATTATAAACCCTATAAATTTGCCCATCACCAAAATTCCAAGTAATTTCAAGTAAGTCATCTTCATCATAGCTTGCTTGAGTAAACTGAATAGGCACACCCAAGGCAAAATTAATATTAGAAGGACTAGTAATAACTGCAACAGGCATAGAATTATTAGTAGGCTTAACCGAAAGTTCTTGAGAGAATCGGGTAGAACTTGTTTGTCCTTGGATAGAAACATCAAACTTGTAGTTGGCATTATTATTTATTTCAATTTCTTGATAAGCTGTTCCAGAATAACTAGCCATACTACTCCAAGACTTGGCTATTCCAAACCAATTTAGAGGGTTCCACCAAACTGTTCCATTTTTTACGTAAACATTATAGACTAAAACGCTTGAATCAAGATTGGTTCCAGGCATTCTCATTAAAATAGTATCTCCTAAATCCGCTGAGCTAGCAACTGAATTGGGTTCGCTCAAATTAGAAAAATAAGGAATATTAAGATAAGTGCAAGGTCTAATTAAAGGAGAAGGACAAGGGGTCCCAGTACCTGCGGCTGGAGTAGTAATAGTATAGGTTTGCAAACCTGAAGAGTTACATACCCCCCAGCTTCCCGCACAATTAGTGTTTATCGTACTAATACAAAGGTAAGCACAATTGGAATCGAAAGAGGTACAAGTTCTATAACCGCCAGGATAGTCATCACAATAAATTTTCTGATTACAACCATTACATTTTCCACCACAGTTAGGAATATTTGCCCCGGCACAACTTCCAGGAGATAAAGAACCGCTACATTCAGGACAACCACTAACTCCCTGAATGAAAACAAAAATAAAAACGAATGCTATTAAAAACATAAACCCACTTTTTTTCATATTATTTTTAATTCTCGAGTATTTATAAACATTTCTCAGAATTTTCTTATAGGGGCGGGGTTAGAAGTTGCAGTAAATGGCGGAGATTTAATTTTTTCTTGCTGTTTTTTGTTTCTAAAATATTTAAAATAATAAAACAAAATACCGGCAATTAAAATCAGAATTATAACAATTATCCATACAATACTCCAATCAAAGCCTTGTGAAACCATAACACACTCCTCTTTTTCTTCAGGCTTGGTAGACTCTGCATTACAATTATTTTTATCTAGACACTCGCGAGTTCTTAATCCGATTTCGTCGCAAACTTCAGGAGCCCAAGCAGAGCATTCCCAATCGGGTATGCAAACTATTTCCTGAGGAATAGAACAAGTTTGAACCTCATTGGGTTTACCAGAACTGAGATTACAATTATTTTGGTCAAAGCATTCTCTGATTTGAGAATTATCTGCACATTCTGTCCAATTACTACAAGTCCAAGAAGGAATACAGTTAGTAATTGGGGGGTTCGTTTTATTGATAACAGTATCATAGTAACTCTTTTCTACAAGTTCATAAGTTGAAAAACCAGGAACTTCAACAACAGCAGTTCCAGAAGCATACATAAGAAAACAATCAGAACATAAAACACCATCACGTAAAACAACAGGATTAGTCAAATTAACATTATTAAAAACTAAAGTAGCAGGAACATTTAGTTCAGGTAAATTATTAGAATCAATAGCAATCTTATGTTTTTCAATAATTACATGGGTTTCCAAGTCTAGTTGATCACCCCATCTAACTAAAGCAACAGAAGCATTGAATTTAATATTTCCATCATTAGATTTAATTTCAAAGCTCCTAACTGAATTTAAATCACTCGAGCCAAGCGAAGAAGTTTTATAATTCCCTATTTTAGGCAAAGGACAACCCCTGAAATTAACTTTCAAACCCGCTGCAGTTTCAGGACATTTATCGTTAGCATTAATAACTTTATCATTATCATCGTCTTTTTCTGCTTCAGTAGGTTGATAAACACAATTTTGTCTTTCTGTAGTATTATGCTGAACACCACCCGTACAATTGGTATTTTTTGTCCAAGTTAAAATTATGTATGCTTCTCGAGGACAAGTGAGGCTCGATGGAGAAGAAAACCAATCCGAGGAAGTACAATTAGCAGGGGGAAGGGGAGAAGTATATTTTCTCACATTTCTAAACCCTGTTTTTGCACCCATGTTATTATAACTTCCAGACCATTCAGGCCACAAACTAGCACGATAAGAATTTTGAATATAATTTACACTCCAACTAGAAGCACCACCCCTCCTTATTCTTTGGCATTTACCATCTCCAGAATCTTTTTTAGGATTTATTTTAGACATGCCCGCATAATTGTCATGACAGTCCCAAACCCATTCTGCAACATTACCAGCCATATCAAATAAACCATATCCATTTGCAGGATAACTTCCAACTACCTTGGGTGCTATTCCTGAAGATTCACAAGAAATACCCCCGCTACAATAATTTGCCTTAGTCAAATCTGGATTATCTCCCCAAGGAAATCTTTTACCTTCAAGCCCGCCCCGAGAAGCATATTCCCACTCAGCTTCAGTAGGTAAACGATAACCATTAGCATTCCAATTAACCATGCTATTTGTAACAGCCATAGTTGGACTAGTTATTTTTTTTAATACACTGGATTTTGAACTACTAGTATAATAAACCGGAGTTAAACCTTCCATTTCCGAGCGAGCATTAGACCAAACAAGCAAAACATGCCAAGCCTTATGTTGTACTGGAAGATTATTTATTGGAGCAGTAAAACTACTTGCTTTACCATTAAACGAATAAGAAAAGTCATAACCATGGGCTTGCCCCCAAGTAACTACATCATTCCATAGTTTATTTGTAACTTCATATTTATCCATATAAAAAGAATCTATTGACACAGAAGTTACTGGTGAGCAAAATATATTAGTAATACATTGGGTAGTACTCCCCATTGTAAAAGTTCCTGCAGGAATTACAGACATATTGGAATCATCAAAAGCAAAAACAAAATTTAATAAGCTAAAAAACAACATAGTTCCAAAAAACAAACTAAAAATTATCTTATCTTTCATTTTTTCAACGATAATCAATCACAATCTTCAGGACAATATAATGGAGAGGATTCTTCAAATTTAGTATAATTGTTACCATAGGTTTTACAAATTCCATCACCACAATTACCACAAACCATAACATCCATGGCGTAATAAGGTTTTAAACCAACACAACAAGATAAGTTATTAGAGATTTCGCCAGACAAGGGCATAGTACCAACAACATTCCCTTCTTGTAAACAATTAACAAGGGACTTTTCTTTAATTCTTTCTTGGCCTTGAAAAAAATTATAAGCTAAAAAGCCAATAATCAAAAATAGAATTAAAGCACATATTACAATGAATAAACTCTTTTTCATAAAATAGCTATAGAATTAAGATTTATAAATATTATCAAAAACTAAAATCCTTTAGAATTTCCAATAGTTTTAGAACTATTAGGTTTGTTTTAAATAAAAGATAGGGGGCATTCTTTTAGGTAAGGGTCTTCTAAATTGATTATTTTGTAGATTTTGTTGAAAAGGTTTGTTTTCTGATTTATTCTCCTCAGTATTTTTGTTTCTAAAATATTTAAAATAATAAAACAAAATACCGGCTAATAAAAAGACAACAACTAAAACAATAACTAGCAAGAAATAAGATTTCTCTTCGAAAAGACACTCTTCTTTTTCTTCGGGTTTATTAGATTTGATATTACAATTATTTTTATCTAAACATTCGCGAGTTCTCTCGCCAGATTCAGGACAAACTTCTGGAGTAAAATCAGAGCAATCCCAATCAGGTATGCAAACAATTTCCGAAGAAATAGAACAAGTTTGAACTTCATTTGGTTTACCAGAACCAGAATTACAAATATTTTGATCAAAACATTCTCTTATTTGAGAATTATCTATGCATTCTGTCCAGTTACTACAAGTCCATAAGGGAATACAAGAGGATTCTTGGGGTGTCTGATTATTTCCCAAACCAGATTGAGAAGAAATTGAACTTAGATAAATATCAGATTCAACTAGCTCGTAAGTTGAAAATCCTGGAACTTCAACAACCGCGATTCCGGGAGAATACTTAACCAAACAATCATTACATAAAACACCATCGCGTAAAACTACAGGATTGTTTAAATTAATATTATTAAAAACCAAAGTTGCAGGAACATTTAGTTCAGGCAAATTTTGCGAATTCAAAGATATCTTATTAGTTTCTATTAAAAT
>VGKO01000034.1 GCA_016867035.1 Candidatus Pacearchaeota archaeon | reverse complement strand
ACTTATAGTTGTGTGACTCTTTCAGATGGAACTAATAGTATTGTTCTTGTTAATGGTACTAATCCTCCTCAAACCCCTGTTAGTTCAACACTATCTTGCAATGCTACTAAATGTGCTTCTAAAGGAAATTTGGTTGGCGCACAACTTATGCAGAATCCTCCTGAATGTGATATTACCTCTGGCAATTGTGGAGAGATAGGTATAACTTCTGGATTAAATAATTTAACTTATGATTTTTGGTGGACTTATTATTACAATGACGGAACTACTAAACAGGTTTGCGGTTGTGATGGAAGTTTACAAAAAGAAGGAATTGTAGTTTCAAGTCCAAATATTTTAAATCCGGTTTATTCTTTTCCTTTTGTTTTATCTAAAGAACAGAATAAAACTATTTCTAAAATAAGTTTTAGAGTAGCCGTATCTAAATTCGGAAATCGTTCTGCTTGGAGTAGTGAAACTAATATTAGTGTTAATTATGGTTCTTGTGAAAATCAATGTTTAGTTGTTGGCAAAAAACATTCTATTCCGGGTTTGCCTAATCAATATAAAATTTGTACTAGAAATGTTAGCGGCTGTTTTTATCTAGCTAGTTCTCAAACTTGTAATCCAAATCATTTTATTTTTGATGATACCAATCAAACTTGTGTATTTTCGGGCTTTGCTCTTACTTGTCTTGGTGCTAATAGGTTTTGTAATAATAGCGTTGTAAACTTAAATAATACACTTATTAAATCAGATTTGAGTTGTTCTATTCCAGGAGTATCTTGTTATGAATGTAATAATGGTTTTTCTTTCAATCAAAATCTAAAAAAATGTATAAATGCAAGTTGTACTATTAGTTGTAATGGAAATAGTTATTGTGGAAATAGTGCTATTGCTGGTTCTGCGGTTAATTCTAATTTAACTTGTTGTGATGAGCAAACTTGTTATACCTGCGGGAGTGGAACTCATCTTTATAATGGTAGTTGTGTAGCAAATGCTTGTGCTGGTAATCTTCCATCAACTAATGCAGGTAATGGAACTTTATTTGGAGCAAGCACTTATTTAACTGGGGCATTAAAAAATTGGAGTTATGTTAATCCTTCTAATACTGCTTTGGGTGCTTGTGAATGGAGTTGTAATTTAACAACGCATAGAGAAATTAATCTTAGTAGTGGTTTTAATGGTTGTATGCCTGGTGCTGGGGCTTGTACAAGTATTTGTTCTAATTCAACTGTTGATAATGCATTAGAAATTCCTGGAACTTGTGTTGTTGGAAAATGTTATATGTGTAATGCTAATTTTCTTCAAAATGATACTGGTTGTTCTAGATGTCCAAATGGTCAAACTTTTATTAATGGTGCTTGTCAGGCTTCTTCCTTTTGCGCTAATGGTTGTGCCTATAATGATGGAAATAAAAATATCTGCATACCTCGTGGAAAAAGATTAGGTTCTACTTTAACGCCTACTTATTGTTCGCAAAATAGAGATTTAATTGAGCAAAAAGCAGAAAATTCTACTTGTACTAGTAATTATGAATGTTTAAGTAATTATTGTGGTGCTGGAAAATGTTTGGATTTGCTTGGGCAAGAAACAAAGCAAACCGGATTCTTGCAAAAAATATTATGTTATCTTCGAAAATTCTTTGGAGCAGCATCGGAAAATTGCGAGGCATAAAATGACTAGCAAGATATTACTCTTAGGCTTATTTTTAGTTTTTATTATTCCCGGCGTGCTTGGTGAAACAGCAGAAGAGTGTGCACCAATTGGTTGTTTGTCTAATTCTACATGTTTTACTTTTGGGGATGTGCTTAATATTTCTAATAATCCTTATTATTGTGACTTTAATGGCAGTTTTATTCAGCAAAAACCCATTAATTCTTTTTGTTCTAATGATTACGAGTGTTTTAGTGGTGCTTGCTTAAGTGAAAAATGTTTAGACCTTGCTATGATTTTGGAAGATTATACTTCTATCTATCAAAATTTAACTAATTTTTCTGCTGGGCCTTGTGATGTTGCTCCTGGTTGTTTAAATTCTAGTAATTTTTCTAACGCTCATCTTTTAGGAAGACTTTGTGCCGCCCCTAAACTGGGATTTGGTTGTTTTGAGTGCGATGAAGATTATGAGTGGAATGGTAGTTCTTGTAATCTTTTAAATTGCACTTCTAAACCGGGTTGTTTTAACCAGAGTTCTTTCGATAATGCTAACAAAATAAATAGGGCTTGTAGTATGGACTTTAGTTGTTTCAGATGCAAAAGCGGTTATTCTTGGAATTCAACAAGTTCTAAGTGTGAGTATATCATAACTGATTCTGGCGGGGATTCTTTTTGGAGCTCAACAACGGTTTTATCTAATTCGGATATACTTGAAGGTTATGAAAATTATCTTAAAAGCGGATGGAGATGGAAGATTTATTTTGAAGGGAAATATTATTATATTGGTGTAAGAAATATTAGTTCAGGTTTAGTTACACTTGAGGTTTCTTCTAAAACTTCTTTTACTACTCTTAAAGTTGATGAAAATAAAGAGTTTGACTTAAATGGCGATGGTAAATTAGATATTAATCTTTTCCTTAAAAGTATTAGTGGAGATAAAGCTAATTTCTTATTAATTTTTAGCAAGGAAGAACCTACTATACCTAATAATCCTGTTATTCCAGTTACACCTGATAATCCTATTATCGATCTTGATAACGAAGATGAGAATAATGACCTGTTATTTTGGATTATAGTATCTTTGTTAATTATTCTTTCAATAGCAGTAATTATTGCTATTGCTGTGTTTGTTCATAAAAACGGAGTTCGTCAAGAGCAGAATAGAAATAATAGAAAATATTTGGATTAATAATACTTTTATACTCGGAAAATCGTTTTTCTCTCTCTCTAATAATTTAACTTGCGAAGAACTGCAGAAATGTTTATATACTTACATTTTTTATATTCTTTATGAAAAAAAGTGGTGCATTGGTTTTAGTTTTGTTTTTAGCGACAATGTTTTTAATTTCTTTTGCAAGTGCAAATTGGTTTACTGAGGCTTGGAGTAAAATTACTGGAAAGGCAATTTCGGGTAGTGGAAGCGGATTGATTTATTCCGAGGATGCTACAACTATTTTTGATTCTTCTAGCTCTGCGAAAAGCTTAGGAACTTTTAATTTTGATGATAAATCTTTTGCTCTTTCTATTTGGGCTAAGAAAGATAGCTCTTCTATGGAAAGCGGAAGACATGAATTCTTATTTGGCCAGGGTTCTGGTCTTGGTGGAATATATCTTCATATGGGGTATTATTATCATATCGGGCCGGGCGTATTCGTTTGTAATTTTGGGAAGACAGGAGTATCTACTCAATCAGGTCAATCAGATGCTTCTTGGCATTTATGGACTTGTTCATACGATTATAATAATAAGGTTCTCTCTTTGTATAAGGATAATGTTTTGGTTGCAGAAAATAGGAATGCCTCGGCGGGTTTATATTCAAAAGGCAGTTATCCCCTATATCTGGGAAGTTTCCCCGGGGATTGTTGTTCGCAGAATAAGTTTTATGGTTCTGTAAATAGCATTAAAGTGTATAATAGGTCCTTGTCCGGTAGCGAGGTTCTAGAGTTGTATACCTCTGCTCCAAGTCAAAATCAAACAAACGTAACTACTGCAACATGTACTGATAGCGATGGTGGAAACCTACCTAATGTTTTTGGAATTATGACTTATACTGAAAATAATAATCCGAGTTGGAGTAGATCTGATGAGTGTATATTGTGCTCTCCTTCTAATTGTGGTGGCGGTTGGTACCCTTCAAATGGGGGTTCTTGTGCAGCAAATGAAGCAGGATGTGCTGTTAGAGAAGCTTATTGTGATTCTCCAAGTAGCCAGACAACCCAAAAACATTTATGTCCAAATGGATGTTTGAATGGGGCTTGTGTGATAACTGCTTCCGATTATCCTAAATGTTGTTGTGGTGTTAATCCTGGTGCTGGTAATTTTACTTATATTTCAAATCTTAGTCAAGAGATTCAATGTAAAACTTGGGGTAATGTTGTATCTGGAAATATAACTCGTCCTTCTGATTGTAGTGCAATTTGTGTAGCTAATCAAAAAACTTGTAATGATAGCGATGGTGGATTGAATTATTTTGTTAGAGGAGAAGTTAGATTAATGGGTTCTAATGACCCAAAAACAGATTATTGTATTGATAGCAAAAAATTATATGAATTTTCCTGTTCAAATAACAAAATTAACTATACCTTGTATAATTGTGAGTGGTGCGAAAATGGTGCATGTTTAACTAATCTTAATTATAATTGTACGGATTCAGATGGGGGTACTAATTATTATGTTAAAGGAAATACTCAGGGAATAGATGGGGTTAGTGCGGCGCAACAATTTGTTAAGATGGATGATTTCTGTATTCTTGAATATGGTCCTGAAAAGAAACCTGCAATTTCTGAGGGCTATTGTTTAAATAACAAAGTTTATTTTAATTCGGATTATTGTCCAAATGGATGTGTTGATGGGGCTTGCGTGAATGCTACTCCACAAGTATGCCAAGAGTTGATTAATTCTATTAAAAACCCTCTTGATTCAAATGTTTCTGGCGGAGAAAAAAGAGTAGGTTGGAAAAGTGTTTATAATGGAACTACAGTGGTAAATAATAAAGAAGAAAAATATAATAGATATTCTGCTTCATGGAGTTGGAATTCGAAAGCCGCACCACAGAATAATGATTTAGATTATTATTATGTTAACTATGATCTTGAAGTTTTTGATAATAAGGCTATCGATTTAAGTGAATATGCTTCTTGGAATAGCAGGGATCCTGGTTGTAAGGTTAGTTCTCATTATATTGATGGAAAAGAAAATATATATTATATTTGCAATTGGAACGCTTTAAGTAATAAGCAAGATGGGGATCTTAATTATAAATCGAATAATAGGCAAATCTTTTGGTATAATGATAATATTGCGGTTAGAATGTACATTTATTGGGGTGAGGAATTAACAGATGCTCAAGCCACCAAATTATCTGAACAGAGATTAAATGAATTAATAAATAATCTTCAGAATAATGGTTATAAATATCTTGATTGGCAAGATTTTAATATAAACTGGCCTGCTTCTAATGAAATATATACATCTATTAGGCTTTGTAATTCTGATCAAAAAGGTAGTGGGTTGGGAGATTGGTCTTGCAAGACAGAACCAATAATTTGTCCTCCACACGGTCAACAAACTAGAATTTGTAATGCTTGGAATCCTGAAACTCAAGAATATGAGACTCAAACAAGCATTATGGGTTGTAATCCCGGAATTTGTTCAGGATGCATGGTTCCAGTGTGGTTCGGAAGCAAATGGGATAGCAAATGTATTCCTTATGGATTTAGATTTGAACAAAAGGAAGGAAATAAGAATAAAATTACTCAAGGTGATATAATAGAAGAAATTATAACTGAAAACAATATGCCTGCTGTATTTAATATAAATAGTGATGGCTCTGCATCTGTTAAAATTTTAAGAGATATTGATATGACTAATATTAGTAATGGGGAGATTTCTAGCTTCTTGTTTGTTATTGATGGGGCAGAATTTAGGGGTAAAGCAGGAGAATCTTTAGTTATTTATCCGGGTTATCACACTTTTGATGTTACCTATTATGATTCTATGGGAAAAGTAGTTTACAAAGGTAGAGAAGAGTTTAATTTTTTTAGAATCGTTTATTTGGAGAATAATTCACAGAGCTATCTTGAATTTATTAGCGAATACTCTTATAATGCTTATTGTGATATTGATGGATGGGTAAAACAACAAAAGAGCAAGCAATACGATGGAGAATGGGCTAGATGCCAGAATAATTATGAATGTGATAGTAATATCTGTTCTTCTGGTGAGTGTATAGAGTTAAAGGATATTGTTCGTGAAGTTAATGCCTTTAAAGCAGGTTTTGTTAAGTTAATCTGTAGACTTTCAAATCTATTAAGTACAGACGGTTATAACCAGTGTGTTTATGAGTACCTTGGTGCTTCTTCTGCTTAAAAACTCGGAATTTTATTTCTTTAACCACAACAAACCTTAAAAGCATGCTTGTTTTTTGTGGTTTATGTGGAGTTTATTTGAAGAAAAAAAGGGCGTCATAAAAGAACTAGTTCCGAAGAGGTTCAGTAATGGCAAAACTCAAGAGGATGTTGTTAATGAGGTTGTTGCCGAGGTAA
>VGKO01000033.1 GCA_016867035.1 Candidatus Pacearchaeota archaeon | reverse complement strand
TCCAAGACTGCATAAAATTCGCGTGCTAGAGTTTAAGCAATAATAATGATCTGAAGCTATTGTCTCGCCAGTTTCATTAACAATACAGGCATTTTTATCAAAATGACATCTAGAAACTCCAAAAATATCCGAACCACAATGAGTAGGAATTTTTGAACTAATGCCGTAATCAGCACATTGTGAACTGTTAGCACAAGTTTCCCCTATTATTCTTTGATTACCACAAAAATCATTACAAGCAATCTTAGAATCACAAGAATTATATAAAAAACCAGGTTGACATTTTTGCCCATTATTACAAGTGGATAAAACCCAATTAGAATCAACACAAGTAGCAATTTTTGATAAACTCGTACATTTTGAATAACCATTATCTACACTAATAAAATCATCCAATAGGTAAGTCTTAGATTGACATTCAGAGCTGTAAGTATATTTAGTTATATCGCTAGAATTACAAATAGAGACTAAACAACCCCCATCCGAAGGATTATAGCAAAATTTCTTTCCATTAATATCTGCTGAACATTTTCCAGACAAACATTCACCATCTTCTGAACATTGTTCTCCCAAAAGTTTCTTAGAATTATTCAAGTAAGAGGAATCATAAATTTTCATTAAAGGATCTCCAACCGCGATTATACCTGTAAAACCAGGATACCAAACACCCCCAATTACCGGAGCATAACCAATCTCGTAAAGATTAGGATTACTATTCAAATAAACTTCTCCCAAAGTTAAACCATTTGCATAAGCACTAGCCCAATTAAGAGTAAGATAATTCAAACCAGGCTCATCAACAAAACCCAATGCTCCAGAAAAACTTCTTGAATAATTTACTCCTCCAAAAGCATTAGATGAAAAAGAATCAATAATCTTACCTTGCCCAGGCGATGCTCCAGTCATTCCAGTATGATTTGAATTTCCATAGAAGTTTTCAGCATTCCAACTCTCAAGAGAAGTAAAAATAGCCCTATTAGAAACATTAAAATTGAAAAGATTAGGAGTAGTAATCCAACAACCATTGCCGTAATTACATCCTGAAGCACTAAGCCAAGGATAACCGTTGTGATAACTTCCTGAACCAAAATAATAGATAACTCCCCCATTTAAAGAGTAATTAAAATTAGTGTTTTCTAAGACAATATTTTTATCCGCTACACCAAAATTTAAAAGATATTTTCTAAATTTATTGATATGCACTTGTTCAATACTCCAACTTTTTAAAAAAAGAGTTGAAAAAGGAATTGAATTGTTTATTTCTACAAAACTTGAGTAAGTTATAGACTCAGGACCGCTCCCGCTCTTTTTAACAAGTACACCTGAAGCACCAAGAGGAGAATTAAGGTTTGAACTTCTAATAGCTAATCTAAGAAATAACCCCCCATCGTCTAGCTGGGATAACTCAAATTTAGAGAGGTTAAGCTCTTTAATTAAACTAAAATCTGTAACTCCATCAGTATAAATAGCATTAGCAAAATAAAATTCTCTTTTAGTTTCAGGTAAAATATCAATTATAAAATCTTTTTTATTGGGATCAAAGTTTACTCTTTGAAAAACTCCATTTTTTGGCAAATTTTCATATTTTAAACTAGAATCTTTAAAAGATTCAGCGATAGAATTTTTAACAAAAAAAGCATTAGCCCCTATAAAAGCCCCGCTTGAAACAATTGAACCACAAGCTAAATCTCTACCTTCCATATCCCATGGAACATTTCTATAATTGACTCCATTTAAAACATAGTTTTCTCCGCATATCAAATTGACTCCGGAATCAAAATAAACTAAAATTGAATCTCTATCTGCATCAAGAACCCATTTTTGATCTGCAACAGAAGAAGCAGGCAATTGGGCTTTATCAATCATTATTTTTATATCCTCAAAATTATAACCCTGTAAAAAAGAAACAGCAAATTTAATATCTCTATGCTCTCGCGGGTCAAAATGATTCATCTGACCAAGATAAGAATTTGAGATCTTCTTTCCGTTGGTAGCCAGATAACCTGCTGCAGACCTGTGTTCAACCTTATAAGGGACATCTTTAGCAACAGCGAGATGAGTAATAAACTTTTCAGGGTGATTTGTTATCCAATTTTTTAAAGGCAAATTAACATAGGTTTCAAAATTGTTCATACTTATATCTTGTTTATTAGAATAAACAGAAGCATTATCAGGTATATCTAAGCCAAGAATGCTAGCTCCTGGCCTTTTTTCCAAATAATAATTACAAATTTGGGTAGACAAATTACTATTTGCATTATAAATACATATAACATTTTCATTTCCAGGAACATAATCCAAGTCTCCAAGCAAACCGGAAGAAGTAGAATGACTAGCAGAATCTCCTTGAAGATAAGAAAAAACTCCCTTCAGCAAGTCCATTGGGGTATCAATAGCTCTTGCAGTAAGAGAAATATCTGAAACAAAATTCAGTCCAATTTTATAAAAAAATCCGTTTGGAAATAAAAGTAAACACAACAAAAAAATAAGTACTAAAACTAAGACTATAATTCTCCCCTTTGATTTCATAAATATAAAAGATTACTTTGATTTATAAAACCTGCTAATTAGCTTTAAAAATAGAGTTTACTTGAAGAACTAAAGGGAAAAAGAAGATGAAGTACAATACAAGATTAACTTTACTTTTATTAGGGATGTTTGTTCTAGTTCAACTAATTTCTCTTTATATAGTAGGTTTTTATCTAGAGAACCCAATACCCTACGGATTTAATCATACTCAAGATATAAGCGAGCAGCCAAGTTTTACAATAAACTTTTTAGCTAGTTTTCTTAGTTCTTTTATTATAGCAGTCCTACTTATCTTTTTTTTAATGAAACTAAAGTATGCTTGGTTCATGCGTATCTGGTTCTTTATAGTGGTTATATTCGCCATAGGAACTAGTTTAAATGCCTTTTTTGTTAAAGCAGGCTGGATTTACCCAAGCATCTTGGGTTTGGTTTTTGGAACACTCTTGAGCTATTTTAAAGTTTTTAAAAGAAACCCACTAATGCATAATTTTAGCGAATTGCTAATCTATCCGGGAATAGCAGCAATATTTGTTTCTATACTTAACTTACCAATTACAATTATTCTGTTAATTGCAATCTCAATTTATGATATTTGGGCGGTCTGGCATTCTGGCGTAATGCAAAAAATGGCCAAATACCAAATAAATAAAGTAGGAGTCTTCTCAGGATTCTTAATACCTTATGCTAATAAAAAAGTAAAGCAAAAAATTAAAGCTCTAAGATTAAAGTATAATAATAAAATACCCTCAAAGGTTATAAAAAATAGCAAACTAAAAATTAATCTAGCAATACTTGGCGGAGGAGATATTGCTTTCTCTGCTATTGCTGCCGGAGTATTCTTAAAAACTACTGGAAATATCTATGGCGCATTGATAGTTACCTTATTTACAACACTTGCATTAACTTATTTATTTATCTTTAGTGAGAAAAAGAAATTCTATCCTGCAATGCCTTATTTAACAACAGGAATGTTTATTGGAATGCTAATTGCTTGGTTATTACTTAAAATAATTTAGAGAATTAAAAAAATCTATTTCCAAGCATAATTGCCTAAAGAAGAACCAGTTACACGTTGACCTTCTACTTGTCCTGGAAAATATCTTCTAAAAATCGGTTTAGCGAAAACATTTCTTTCTACTATTGTAGGTTCTGGTTTTAATTGTTCTCTTAATCCTACAACAGAAGGAACATTACTAGCAGAGTTTAAAGGTTTATCAGAAACTGCAGGAATTAATCCTTGTTTCATAGCCATTTGCTCAACAGCAGAAAGAGGACTAGATGCATCATAAGTTAAACCACTAACCCTTATCTTTTCAACAGGCCCGGGTTTTCCAAATACATAATCAATAACATTTGCACAAGCATCTTGTAAAATTCCTAATGGATTTGTCATAATATCTAGCAATAAACTAGCTATTTAAACCTTTCTAGTTAGTTGTCACTATCAAAAGACAACAAAAACAAAACATTTATAAACCCTGGTTTCTATAGCCAGTAGTAAATAATTAGCCAAATAGACTAAATGAATAATATAAAAATAATTTTAAAACACCAAATGGAAACCCCAACAAAAGTATCTACAACAATACCCCTTATATTTGCAGCAGGAACCTTAGCAATTTTAGCAAGCATAGGTATTTCTTCATACAACCCTAGAAGGGAAATGCAAGCCCCAACACTTGAATCTTGCAGACCCCGAAAAGTTAAAGTAGGAAGAACAGACATTCTGGATTTAGACAGAAATGGCACACCTGACCTTATGACAAGAGAAGATAAAAAATATGGGAGAATATATGCAATAAACCCTAATCAAATTCTAAACGAGCCATTACCTAAGCCAATAACCGCAATGACTTCTCAGGAGATATTTGAAGCAACTCAAGCATTAGAAGTTTCAGCAAGATTACATTTACAAAGAGCAGAAACAGATTATATGACTTGGAAGCAAACCCAAGCCGCAAGAGCAACCTCAAGCACAAATGATTTACCTTATCATAAAATAATGGAACAACAAGTTCCAGGAACACAATAAAATGCCAATAATGCCCCCAACTCCAATGCCAGAATCATCAAAAGCAAAGGAAAGATTTTATTCAGGAGTAAATATTTTGCATCAAGCAATAGAGAGAGGTTTAGTCTGGATTATTGAAGGAGTATCATTAACCTTTGGGAGCGATCCTCGTTTCACAAAAGATTCAGAATTAAAAGACCATAACAGTGATTTTTTATATCAACAAGAAGGAGCGCTTCGAGAAAAAGCACCAGAAGAATCAGCAAAATTACAAGCAGCTACACTTTCAACTAATGGAGTAGCAAGACCATTAAGAGTAAAAATGGTAAAAAAAACATTAGAAAACTATAAAACTATGGTTTCAGGACCAGAATATGATAGAGCCAGAGACTATCTTAGGCTATTAGAAAGCATATATCCTGCAGAATTAAGAGCCGAAGAAACCCCACAACCAACCCAACCCACTCCAACAACCCCGGCACAAGGAGGAACACAATAAAATGATACCAATGACTGAAATACTAAAAGGATTAGGCTTTTTAGGAGAAGCTTATGACAAACCTAGAAGAGAACCTAACCCGGAAGGAATAAGAAACTTTCATGAAGCAGTAAGCCAAGGATTACTTTGTCTTTTTGAAAGACTAGAAGGAAATGCATGGGAAATAAAAAGCCCATATCAAACAAGAAATTATCATGAAGCATTAATTCCTTGCAGAACAATAAAATTAGAAAGAGTCCAAGATCCAAAACAACCACAAGGGGGCGCACAATAAAATGATAATCAAACCAGAACTTGTTAAAAAGATTAAGGACTACTTTAACCTTAATATTTATGAAACAAAAGTTTGGATAGCTTTGCTTGGCAAGGGAGTTGCAAGTGCAGGCGAAATAGCTGAAATATCTGGGGTTCCTCGTTCAAGAACTTATGATGTTCTTGAGTCACTTGAAAAACAAGGATTCGCCATCTCTAAAATAGGCAAGCCAGCAAAATACATTGCAGTTAAACCAGGAGTTATTCTTGAAAAATTAAAAAGCAACATGGTAAGAGAAGCTGAAGAGAAAGTTCAAGTATTATCTAAATTAAAAGATTCTGCCGAATATAGTGAAATTGAAAACTTATATACTGCTGGAATAAAACCAGTAAAACACGAAGACATCTCAGGTTCTATCAAAGGTAGATCTACAATTTATAATCATATGCGTGAATTACTAGAAAATGCAAAAAAAGAAGTGATTATATGTACCTCTGCAAGAGATTTTAGTGATAAAATTAGATTATTCTCAAGTTTAATAGAAAGACTTTCAAAACACGGGATAAAAGTTAGAATAGCCTTGTCTGGAAACGAACAAGATGTAAAAAAGCTAGCAATAAAAACAAAACAAAAAATCAAAAAAATAGATATCTCTGCAAAATTCTTCATAATTGACCAAGAACAAATCTTATTTATGTTATCCGACCAATCTGCTGCTGAAGAAGAAACAGCAATATGGTTAAACACTTCTTTCTTTACAAGTGCAATGACCTATTTATTCAACCAGATTTGGGAGGACTGACATGAGAAAACCTCATTTTCCAAAAGCACCCAAGGATAGCACACGTTATGATTTTAGAGATGGTTACAGAGGCTCAGTATATCATTTT
>VGKO01000032.1 GCA_016867035.1 Candidatus Pacearchaeota archaeon | reverse complement strand
AGAAGCTGAATAAAATGTTCTGGATTTATTTTAATTTCAGACAAGGTTTTTTTATTATAGTTTAACATCCCTAGCAACTCGGTTGTAATCCATGGAACCACTAGTTTTACACTAATTTGGTTTTTTTCTATTATCTTTTCAAACAACTCAACTAATTCTAAATTACTTGTTAAGATTTTAGCATAATACTCTTCTATTTTATGTTTCTTTATTAGTTTCTCTAGTTTTATTAGAGGAGATTCTGGTAAATTGAATTTGATTTGTTCTACCATTTCTTTTTTTATTCTTATTACAGGCAAATCTGGATCTTTGATAAATCGATAATCTGCATGAGATTCTTTTTCACGCATTTTTATAGTCATTTGTTTTTCTGAATTCCATTGGCGGGTTTCTTTTCTTTCTACTTTTTCTTTTTCCTGTCGCCGGACTTCATAAGCAATAGCTTTTTTTATTTCAGCTATGGAATTCATATTTTTTATTTCAACTCTATCTCCTGTTGTTGAAACATTGACATCAGCTTTTATTCCTGCATCACTATCGAGTGCTTTTATATAGCTTAGAGTTAAAGTAAGTTGTTTCAACCATTCTTCAACTTGTTCAATTGACTTGAAATCAGGGTCAGTTACTATTTCTACTAAGGGTGCTCCTGAGCGATTATAATCTACTTGGCCTGTTTCAGGGTCCCAGGCAGCAGGGTCTTCTTCTAAATGAACTTCAGTAATTCCTATGCCGAAAAAGTTTCCTTTTTCTCCAACAGGAATAGCGTAAGTGCCTGAAATTGTATTTTGATAGCCCTTTGGTAAATCTGGCCAATTATAGTGTTTTCTATACCAGGTCATTTCTTGGGGTAAATGATTTACCTTGCAATTAAGCATTAAAGCGATTTGAAGGAGTTTTCTTATTGCTTCCTCATTAGGTAGCATTGGTTTTGAGCCTGGCTGTCCTGTACAGATAGGGCAAATAAAAGTATTTGGACTTGAGTCCTTGTTCTTATGCTCATTCTTACAATCACAAAATAGTTTTTCTCTAGTTGTCAGATAACCATGAATCTCTAAACCTATTTTTAATTTGCCTTGTTTGGGTTTTTCTTCCTTTTTTTCTTTTTCTTGCAGCATATTTATAGAACCTTTTTCTTGTTTTTAATACTTGCTATTTTGTTAGCTCTATAAATCTAGAATCATACAATAGATTTAAATACTAAGTAAAGGTTATCTTTATTAACTATAATTAACTTTTACTAAGTAAAATGAAGGAAAAAGAGGGCGCTGTAAAGAAATTTTTACTGGAAATTCCAGAAGAAATCTGGAATAAATGGAAAGATAAAGTTCCAAGATCTATCTCATTAAATAAAGCTTTGATTGAACTATTAAAAAAGGAGGGTGAAGAAAAAGAGAAATAACTTCAAATGAAGTTGAACCTATCGAGCCATTTAAATATACCTTCTTCTTTTATTATTCATGACAGAAAAAGTATTAAACATTGATTTGAATGATTCGAACTCTGCTATTATAGCAGAGATAATTGGAAATAAAACATGTAAGAGAATACTGGGCTTGATTGCTGAGCAAGACAATAATCTAAGTGAAACAGATATTGCTAGAAAACTGGTCATACCTGCTAATACTGTTAATTATAATATTAAAAAATTAATTAAAGCAGGTTTAATTGAAGAAACTAAGAACTGGTTCTGGAGTGTTAAAGGCAAAAAGATAAAAACCTATAAACTTGCGAATAAAAAAATAGTAATCTCTACTAAAAAATCGTTTAAAACTTTATTATTAACCTCTATATTTACTGGTTTGATTGGTATGGCTGTAAAATTATATTCTAATTTTAAGGAGCTTGCTTCAGTAGAAGTAGATAATATGGTTTTGCAAAAGGGTCAAGAGCTTGCCTATAATTCTGCTCCGGCTATTGCAGAATCCTCTTCAAGATTACTTCAAACAACTAGCATTTTTCAAAATGTAGGGTTGTGGTTTATTTTTGGATTATTGGCAGGACTTGTTCTCTATTTATCTTATAAGAAACTGAAAGGAGGTAATAATTAATAAAAAAAACATGGAAAAATCAGTCAAAATGACTTTAATAATTGCTATTGCAATTATAATAGTAGTTGGGATTTTTAGCTTTGGAATTAATAATTTAGTAAATGCTAATTCAAATACTGTGCAAGCCCAGGGATACTCGACAATAAAAGTGAATCCGGATTTAGTTACTGTATATTTTAATATTGAAACTAATGGGACTAGCGCTAGTGAAGCTAAGAACGCAAATTCTTTGATTGTAGATAAGCTAGTTGGAGAGATGCTTAAACTAGGTTTTAGCAGAGAAGATGTTCAAACTCAAAGTTTAAACATTTATGAGGACCAAAGATGGGAAAATGAGAGAATGAAAAGCTATGGCTTCAAGGCTTCTCATCAGATAAAATTAGAGCTTGATACTAGCTCAACATCTTTAATAAGCGATGTTATTGATGCAGGAGTAGATTCTGGAGCTATGCTTGGTTGGATTAACTTTGAGTTATCAACTAAAAAGCAAAATGAGTATAAGGCTCAAGCACTAAAAGAAGCAGGACAAGATGCTAAAACCAAAGCAGAGGCTATTGCTGAAGGACTAGGAGAAAGAGTCGGATCTTTAGTAAGTGTTTCAACTTCGGATTTTAACTACAGTCCTTGGAATATTTACTCTGCTAAAGAAGGCGGGATGGTTGCTGATGCTACAGAAGCTAAACTCGCGGTTACAAATATACAGCCCGGAACTCAAGAAGTTTCTGCTCAAATAACTGCAGTTTACAAACTACGTTAATTTTTATTTTTTTTATTTTTTTATAGAATTTTTAATTCAAATCTTATCTATCCCCTTGGATAAAATTCATCAAGGATAGGTAAGACTTGAAGGTCTAGTTCTCTAACTAGTCCTTGCGGGTCATCATCATAAATATCATAAATTTCAAGAGTTCTTATTTTTTCTAATGGTTGGGAATAATTTTTATTTAAACAATAGGTAATTGCTTTTTCGACTGCAAGAATTAAATCTGCTCTATCGCCTTGCTCCCTTGTAAATTGTCTTGCTGTTTTTCCTGCTACAACTCCTGAAGAACTTATAATTATTTTTCCTTTTACTCTAGTTAAAGTTGGATCTTTTTCTACTTTATATCCTCTTTTAATTAATTTTCTAAAAATATATTCTTCTAGGGTTGGACTTCTATTTTGATTGCCTATGCAGACTGCTAAGATTGTTTCAGGAATAATTAAAGAGGTGGGTTGCATTAATATTTTATTTTCAATAGCTTTTTATAGGTTTCTTTCCTTGCTTTTTTATGATATTTAAGGGTAAGAATTATGATGTTGGAGATAAGGTTTTAGTTAAAACTTTTAATGATGAAACTCGGGGTATTTTACTTGAAAGTTATGAACAAGGAGTTTTGCTTATAAAACTCGAGTCAGGATATAATATTGGAATTGATAAGAGCAATATTGTTGAGATTAAAGTTTTAGAAAAACCCGAAAAAAAAGAAGTTGAAGAAAAACCCTTTGAATTAAGTCATAAAAAACCTATTATAGATTTGATTATAACTGGTGGAACTATTGCAAGTTCTTTAGATTCTAAAACAGGAGGGGTTAAATTTCTCACAACGCCCGAAACCTTCTTTAAGTTTTACCCTGAGATTTTTGAGGTTGCAGATATAAGGGTTATAAATCCTTTTATGACTTGGAGCGAGAATATGAATTTTAGTCATTGGAAAAAAATTGCTAAGTTAGCTGCTAAAAGTTTAAGCGATCCAAATGTTAAGGGAGTTATTGTAACTCATGGGACGGATTTTTTACACTATACTGGCTCAGCATTAAGTTTTATGTTAAGAAATGTAACCAAACCTGTTGTCCTTACTTATTCTCAGAAGAGTATAGATAGGGGTTCTAGTGATGCTGAACTAAATCTATATTGTGCTGCAAAAGTTTGCTTGTCAGATATTGCTGGAGTAATGTTGGTGGGACATGCTAATATGAACGATGAATATTGTTATGCTTTGCAGGCAAATAAAGCGAGAAAACTCCATGCTTCTAAAAGGGACGCATTTAAACCTGTTAATACAGAGCCTATTGCAAAAATTTATAGAGATAAAATAGAAGTTATGAGAAATTATGATAAGAGAAAAACAGGTAAAGATGCTAAAACAATTCTTGAGGATTATTTTGAGGATAAAATTGCATTAATTAAGTTTTATCCGGGTCAATCTCCTGATATTTTGGATTATTATTTTAAGTTAGGTTATAAAGGAGCGGTTATTGAAGCAGCAGGTATGAGCAATGTAACTAACGAAGGCGAGTTTAATTGGTTGCCTGCTCTTAAAAAAGTTATAGATAAGGGGTTTATAGTGTGTTTTGCACCCCAGACTATTTATGGCTCTTTAAATCCCAAACCTTATGAATCTGGAAGAAGAATAGAAAAGACAGGAGTTATTTATCTTAAAGATATGTTGTGTGAAACTGCCTTTGTAAAACTTGGTTGGGTTTTAGGAAAATTGAAAGAAGAAAAAATAAAAATAACAAAAGAAAATGTGGAGAAACTAATGCTCAAAAATATTTCTGGAGAATTTAATGAAAGGCTTGGAGAAAGTTTTATCTAAAATATCGGTTTATTTCATCATCTGGAACTAGGCTAAATCCTTTCCCCCTTAATTCCCAATTAGCACAAGCATTTCCGTCTTGTCCTGGAATTAGTAAATCTTCAGGCAAATCACTTTCTTCCTCAGGATTTACCGGACTTGAGCCAAGAATCGTTTGAATATCTCTATTTGTATGAGTTTTTCTTCCCATGTTTTTCTTCAGTTATGGTGGTTTATAAATCTAAGTTTCTGCATCGCTAGTTTTATTAATCCTCTTTATTAGATATATTTATGGTTAATAACTCTGAAAAAGAATCTAAAAAAGTAGAGATGCGAGCAGGACTTGAGATACATCAGCAGCTTGATACAGGCAAATTGTTTTGCAGATGCCCTAGTATATTAAGAAATGACGAGCCTGATTGGGTTGCACATAGAAAACTTCATGCTGTTGCTGGTGAGTCTGGGGAAATAGATAGGGCCGCAAAACATGAGGCTAGTAAGGAAAAAGAATTTATTTATCAGGGTTATAAGGATTCGTGCTGTTTAATTGAATTTGATGAACAACCGCCATTCGAGATTGATAAAGAAGCTTTGAAGGTTGCAATGCAAATTGCTCTTTTATTGAATTGTGAAATTTTGCCTGTTACTCAGATAATGAGAAAAACAGTAATTGATGGAAGTAATACTTCGGGTTTTCAGAGAACTTTGCTTTTAGCGAGAAAAGGCTGGATTGAAACTTCAAAAGGCAAAGTCGGAATAGAAACAGTTTGTCTAGAAGAGGACGCTGCAAGAATTATTGAAAAAAAAGATAATAAAGTTATTTATAGACTTGATAGACTTGGAATTCCTTTAGTTGAGATAGCTACTAGTCCTGAATTATATTTCCCTGAACAAGTTAAAGAGGCGGCTTTAAAACTTGGAGATATACTTCGGGCTTGCAAAGTTAAAAGAGGCATAGGAACAATAAGACAGGATGTTAATGTTTCTACTCCAGGGCATCCAAGAGTAGAAATAAAAGGATTTCAGGAACCGAGAATTATGATTAAAACTATTGAACTTGAAATTGAAAGGCAAAAAAAAGAAGTTCAAGAAACAAATAAGAAAAAAACAAAAATAGAAGGGCATGTACGAAAATCTAATGAAGATGGAAGCACAAGTTTTCTAAGACCCATGCCTGGAGCAGATAGAATGTATCCTGAAACAGATTTGCCTTTATTACATATCTCGAGAGACTTAATTAACGAAGTTAAAAATAATCTTCCAAAATTAAGGAGTGATATTCGTGGAGAATTAAAGCAGAAAGGACTTAATGAAGAAATGATTAAATTAGTTTTAGGGGAAAATAAACTTGAAGAGTTTGAAGCTTTACTCGGGGTTTATAATAATCCAGGTATTATCGCTAAAACTCTTTTGATTTTACCAAAAGAAATTGCAAGTCACGAAAAAATAAGCGAGGAAAAGATTTCTAGTTTGCTTAATATGGATGTTCTTGAAAGTGTTTTAGGGGCAGTTAATAGTAAAAAGATAAATGAAAGTGAAATAAAACACGTTCTTGAGAGTATTGCTAAAGGCAAATCCTTGAAAGAGGCTTTAAATGTTGAGAAAATAGATATTGGAGATATTGAAACAGAAGCAGCTAAAATTGTTAAGGAAAAACCTGGATTAAATATCGGAGCATATATGGGTTTAATTATGGCTAAGTTTAAGGGTAAAATTTCTGGAAAAGAGGTTAATGACATATTGCAAAAACTTATAAAGTAAAATTCTTAAAACTAAA
>VGKO01000031.1 GCA_016867035.1 Candidatus Pacearchaeota archaeon | reverse complement strand
TATTTCAATTGATTGAAAGGAGGTTAATAAAAATGAAATTTAATTTTAAAAAGATCGCTTCAGTACTAGCTACAACAGTTATGCTTGGAAGCACTGTTGCTTTTGCTGCTGCTGCATGGCCTGCACCATTCGTATCGAGTGGAGCTGCTGATGCTGCTGTAGTTTACGGAGCAACTTCTGCTGATCTTGCTGCTGCTGCTGACTTAGGAGCAGCTCTAGATAAGAGCGTAACAGTTAGCTCTGGAACAATTTCCGGAGATGGAGACAAATATCTTCTTGAAAAGACATCTACAAAATTACAATTAGGAAATGGAATTACAGATGTAGTTTCATCAGCAATTGATGATGATGAATTGCCTACTTTACTTAAAGAAGGCAAATATATGGATGATGACAATGATGAATTTGACTATACTCAAAAAATTACATTAGCTAATAGCTCTGTAACAATGTTTGAAGACAATGATTACAAGAGTGACGAGCCTACTGTGGGTATAAGAATCGCTTCTGCTGCTACTGTTTTGAACTATAGTTTAGAATTCACAGATCAGCCTTTATGGACAGATCTTGAAACAACAGATATACCTATGATGGGAAAAGAATATTATGTTTTAGATGCGGTAAATATCACATCTTTAACATTACTTGACTCTGCTGAAAAAGTAACTCTCTCAGAGGGAGAAACTAAAACAGTTACTATAGGTAGTAAATCTTATGAAACATCTATTGCTTTTATAGGATCAACATCTGTAAAACTTACTGTAAACGGCCAAACAACAAATAGTTTGGCTACAGGCAATACATTCAAGCTAAGCGATGGTACTTATGTTGGAATAAGAGAAATAAACACTCAAGATTATGCTGGTGGTATAAAGCAAGTTGAATTCGGAATTGGCTCAGGTAAGCTTAAACTTACTAATGGCGCTGATGTAGAAATAAACGATAACTCTATACCAAGATTGGGAGCAAACTTAACCTCATCTTCGGATGGTAAGTTATCTCAAATCAGAATAAATTGGGCTGCAGATGGAGATCTTTTTGTAGCACCTGGAAAAGAGGCAGAAATGCCTGGATTCAAGGCTGTTAAACTTGTTTGGGGTGGATTTGAAATGCCAAAAGAAGAAGTAATCACTGTCAAATCAGGCGGAGACGATTACATCATGTTGGATAATTTCCCATTAGATACAAGTACAGAAGATATAGATGTATTATACACTAACTCTACAGCAAATTATACAGGTTACCCTGGTAAAGCTGCAGATAAACAGTTAAGAACATCTAATTCAACTGTAATAACCTTTGATACAGACACAGATCAATACTTTGTTGCATCATGGGCTGATTCAAGAGATTCTGAATCTTACTTAATGAGAGCTACTAGTTTCAAGGTAGATAATAATATCAATAAAACTACTTTAGAATATAGAAAAGACGGAGCTTGGAAAGAGTTTGGAACAGATAAAAAGGAAGCTGATACTGCTTCAATAGGCAGTGTTGAACTTACACTTGGAGATGTTGATTACAACGGAAAATCTGTTGTATTAACTATTACTTCAGGTTCTTTCAATACTCTTTACTCAGCTGAAGGCTTAAAGGTATACTTGCCTTGGCAAACTACCATGCAACAAGCTACAGGAGCTGTAAATTGTTCTGCGATTACATGGACAACAGGTTTAATTGGACCAGTTGTAGTAACAAATGCTACTGCTAGTGCTAATGCTACTTGTTATCAATCAACTTACGCTTTGGCGATGGTTGAAGAAAACAAAGATGGAGATGTTGCTTCTGGAAGACAGATCAACTTCACACTTGGTTTCAACAGTGCTTCAACACCTGAAGTCTCTATGACTGGAGTTGTTGGAGAATCAAGCGCTAGCGAAGAGATAGGCAGTACAGACGTATTCAGAAGTTTTGTTTACTCTGCTCTTGCATCAGAAATGCTTTTTGATAAATCAGGAGACCAAGATTGGGCTAAACTGATATATCATGGAGGACAATCTATTGCTAAAGTATATTTAACTGCACCTTCAGTAACATCAGGAGCTTCTGGAGCAATTAGAGTAGTAAAAGATACAGAAGTCGACTCTGTTAAGTCAATGAACTTAGTAGTAGTTGGAGGTTCATGTATCAATACTGTTGCTGCTAAGATACTTGGTAGTGAAACACCAGTCTGCGGAGCTGCTTGGGCTGAAAAGACAGGCGCTGGAGCAGGAAAGTACTTAGTACAAGTTGCTGCTAGCCCAGTTAATAGTGCTAAAATCGCTATGCTGGTTGCTGGTTACGACGCTGCTGATACTGTAAATGCTGTTGCTAAGGTTAAGGAAGGCCAAGAATCAACTGCGGTTGGTAAAAAGGTTTATCCATTATCCACAGCTTAAATAACTTAATTTTTTCTTTTTCTTTTATTTTTTTTAACTTCTTGCGGAAGCTCTCGTGTTTTTCGCAAGAAAATTTAGTACAGAAGGTTTAAAAGTTCATTTTCCTTGGAGAATGAATGATAAGAAGAATAACATCTAGGGAAGAAATTGAGAAAAAAAGGGAGAGGAATAATAAGATAATAGTTATTGTTCTAGGATTGATTATGCTCCTAAGTTCCGCAGGATATTTTGCCTCGGATTATGCAAGTAATAAAGCAAATTCTATAGATTATAATAATGTAAATTTTAAGCAAAATGATTATGGATACTGGGATTTTGAATTAAACTCACAGAAGTACACTACCCTTTATAATCCTCTTGATGTAGCAAATGTATCTATAGAAGCAGAGAAAGCGCTCGGAGAATATGCTGGAAAAACCCTATATTTCGCTTCTCCTGGTTCAGAAGATTATTCAGAAGGAGCAAGAGCCGAAATACTTACTAACCTCGGGTATTTTATTAGCAAAACTAATTTTGCTTGTTTAAACTCGGATTGCATAGAAGATTATCCTATAAAAAATTGTTCTTCGGATAGCCTTGTGTTATTTGAGTTAAGTAATAAGTCAAGCGTTAAATCAAAGGAAAAATGTATTATTATTCAATATAAAGAAGGAGAAGCAGAGCTAGTTGCAGATGCTTTTCTTTATAGAATCTTGGGGTTAAAATAACTCAAAATAATTAGATATAAACTTTAGATTCATTAAATTTAAAAAGCAAATTTTCCAATATAAACAGAGATAAAAACATAAAATGAAAAAAGAAGTTAAAAAAAATAAGATTAAACGACCTGTAAAAAATCAGGAAGAAGAGAAATTATTCCCAGAGTTTAATTTAAAACAAAGAATAAAGCAGAATAAATCACTAATTACAATGCTAGGGATAATTCTTGTAGTAATTCTTATTGTAGCGGTTAGTATTTTATACAAAGATAAAGGTTCTAAATTTACTTATGAGGGCATACCCTTTGAAAAAAACTATTTAGGAAATATATTATTATATACCTCGAAAATATCTTTTATGAATTCTCAAGGCCAAGTTCTGAAGACAATGGAAATAGACTTTAGAAACAATCCACGTACATTAGAAGATATTCCTGTAAAAATTTTCGATTTAAGACTTATTCCCAACATAAATACTTATGTAGTCGATGCTGATGTTAAGTCTGGTTGTGAAGATTCAGGAATAGCTTTTATTAATTTTGCAAGATTCTTAACTAATTTAGAACTTAATGTTAAAGGGGCAGTTGGTAATTATTCTAAATCTATAGAGAATAATGTAACCTTTGCAAACTGCGATAAATATCCTAACAATACTGTAATAATGATTAAAAACGGAGATAAAACGCAAATAGAACAAACCTCTGTTAATTGTTATTTAATCACCTTTAAAGATTAAAAGATATTAAAAGCAACAGAAAAATTTGAAGTAGATATATTAAAGAGAATTTTAGAAAATTTAGGTAAAGAGTAATAATTCTTTTAGCGACTATTGAATTTTAATAATTCCTTCTCTTTCTTTTTAAGATAGAGTAAACAATTATCGCAATTAAACATATACCTAAAGTAGCCAAGGTTATTTCATTAATATAAGTTTTAATCAACACAAGATTATTTCCAAGCAAAAGTCCTAAAGAAATAAGAATAGCGCTCCATATTCCTGCCCCTAGTGCTGTGTAAAACAAGAATTTTGGTAGATTCATCTTAGCAAAACCTGCTGGAATTGAGATAAACTGCCTTATTACTGGAATTAATCTTCCAATAAAGGTGGTTATTTCTCCGTGCTTAGCAAAATAAGCCTCGGATTTTGAAATACTTGAGGAATCTAGAAACAAAAACCTTCCATATTTTGATACTAGCTTAGCTACAGCAGCCCTGCCAAGATAATAACCTATGGCATAATTAATTAAAGCTCCAACTAAACTTCCAAGGATAGAAGCAACAAGGATGCCGAGAAATAACATTTTGCCTTCTGAAACCAAAGCTCCTTGAGCGAGAAGTATGGGTTCGCTGGGCCAAGGTAAAAAAGAACTTTCTATTGTCATCCAAATAAATGTACCCAAATAGCCAATTTTAAGTGAAAAGACAAGCATCCAATCTATAATATTGTTTAAAATTGTTGAGAGCATTTTATTTTTTTGATTTTTTAATTAATTGAAATAGGAATTTAAAGTCACTATAAACAGGAATAGACTTGACTTTAAATAAGTATGCTGTTAAGAACCATATTCCTGCGACTATAATTAAGTTTAAGGAATACCAAAGGGTTTTATGTAAGGTATCAAAATAAACATATTCTTGAACAAATAAAACCGAAAGTAAAAATATTCTAAGAATATTAAATAACAACAAAAGAACAAAAGATAATACAATGGAAGTAAGCCTTCTCCTTATTGCGGGAGTAAGTAAGTTAAGACATAAAAGCAAGAAATAAGCTGAAACCGCTACGCAAGCACTAATAATCTCAATAATCTTGTCCCCAATTAATATTTGATTAAATTGAATATTGGTATCATAAAATAAACCCAAGATAGTATTTACAGGATATATAGTTAATTTAAGAAAAAGGTTGTAAAATATAGGCGAGAAAAAGAAAAAATAAGCTAGGACTATTAGTAAAACATATCTAAGGAAGATACTAAAAATACTCTTAACATCCTCGTTTTCTATGGCTGTTCTTGATTTTCTAAAGCCTGCTTTCATGAAGATAACAAGAAAAAAGAGTTTAAATATTCAACTAAAAACAACCGAAATAAAAGAATAAAGCTAAAATTAATCTTCAGAACGTCTTACTAATAAAACGATAACTATGATTAATAGTAATAAAGTTATTGCTCCAATTAAATAAAGGAACCAGTAAGCTTTCAAGTGATTCCAAAGCTTGCTTGTATTGAATCCTTCTTCTAAAGTCAATAATACTTTTTGATTAACTGAAACTCCATTGTAAGTTGCTGTGATAGTAAATTCTTTATCTCCAGCTTCTGCTTCTGAATCAATATCTAAATAGATTTTAGCTTTTTTAGATTCGCCAGCATTTAATGTGAATGTTTCAGGATCTATTTCTGCTACTTGACTCCAAGCACTATTTCCTGTTACTTGCATATTATATGTTGCTGCATTAGTTCCTGTATTTTTTATTGTAGCTTCGATTACAACTTGGCTTCCTATAATTGCATTTGGAGTATCTTCAGATAATTCTGCAGTCACTACACCACTAGCAGATTGGCAGTTCTTTACAGTAAGAGTAAAGTAGTAATCTCTTGTTTCATCAAAGAAAGTATCCGATTTGGATTTATAGTTATATTGTACTCTTGCTAAAATCTTGTAGGGTTTAGCTACAGCATTTGAAGGTAGTTTGAAATCAAATTCTACTGTTTCAGAATCTCCATTATCTAATGTGAAAATATCTGAATTCATATCAATTCCTAATTCTTGATTGTAAAGATTAACTCTAAAGTCTTCATCATCGCCATAATCTAGATTATAAACATCCATAGAAACTCTTTCAACGAAACCGCAAGAACTTTCTATTGGTGCTTGAATGTCATCAATTATTACTTCTTCGTCATCATAATCAATTTCAACTGCTTCATATAAGCTACTTCCAATTTTGCTGTCGCAAGCAGCTGCTTCGTCTGAATCTAAATAAGCTTTAACATATAATCTGTAATCTCCTTCAGCTAATTCAGGAGAAACCTTAAATTCAAAAGTAAATACTTCTTCGTCATCGTCATCAATTCTTATTGATTGCTCTAAAATATCATCGTTTCCATCAATTTCAACGAACTCATTATCTGAAACTGAATATAATCCTAATTCAACAGTTACTTTTTCTCTACTGTTTCCGTTATTTTCTACTTCAACTTCAATAGTAACATCATCTAATGGATTCCATTCAAAATCATCATCATCTTCAACACTATTTATTTCAATAGAAGAACCATTTTCACCGTAGTCACAGAAGCTTCTTTCGAATGAAGCTGTAACATTTTGTTGTTCATTGTTATTATCCATTACTTTAAGTATAGCAGAATAAGTTTTACCAACAGACATTTTATTATAGTTTAATCCACTTT
>VGKO01000030.1 GCA_016867035.1 Candidatus Pacearchaeota archaeon | reverse complement strand
TCCTCTTCTCCTTCTATGAGTTTGAATTTCCCAATGAAAATTATCAATTAATTTAAAACTAATATGTTCTGGCTTTTCAAGTTCTGGACTAGAATCAAGTTTCTTGAGCTCTTCAAAAACGCCTTGCTCTTTTTTTTCAGGTACTTTTAACTTATTTAAATACATTAGTCTCTCTTTTACACCCATTGGTTTCTCAGAAGCCTTTAGCTGATCTAAACTGGGTCTTTTAATTATTGGAATTCCAGCCATAAGTGAACATTTTTCGCAAATCTTGACTGGTTCAGCTACATAAATACCATCAAAAATTCTTACCTCTTCACTTGTCCTAGCACAACGCATACATTTTTCCATATTATTAAGTTTCTCCTTTAAAAAAGAATATAGTTCATTTAAAAAGGATTTCTATAGTGGAGAATAGATTTAGTAATCCTCAAGTTTGTTCAAGCCCTCTAATGTCGTTATCTTATCTACTTCGTTTATTAGTATAGTTGGAAAAGAAGTAATATTATATTCTTTAATTAAATAATTAATAGAACTAGCATTAATGTTTCCCGCAATTGGAACGAGCAAAACATCGTTCCCTTTTATATTCTTAAACTCTATTATTTTTTTTGAGAAAGTATCTTGCTCTGCTTTTTTGTTAAGACTTTTTGTATCATATTCATAAAAATAAACTAATGTCAAAAACTGCTTATCACATTTTTCGGATAATTTGAGAGCATTAACAAAGAGATTGGCTCTTAACAAGTCATACTTCTTATGTTGCATTATTACTCCAGAAGTTAATTGACTAGATTCTTCATATCGTTCTAGAGTTTGGGCTTCATTGTAAATCCTATCGGCAAAAACCATAATTTCTTCACCGATGTTTTTACAGTTTATTTCAGATAAGGAGAGTAGATTATCTTGGATTTTTACATCCAGTAAATCTAATTCTATTTGTTGAGCTACTTCTAAAATCTTACTAACCCTACCCATTTCCAGAAAGTACCCGAAAAACATCCCACTTCCAAATATAAATATAGCAATTATTAACGCTTCCCAAAATATTTGTTTATTTTTCCTTTCCATTTCATCTCCAAACCATTTTACCTTTATAATAATGCCAGATCGCGGTTATCAATACCAAAGGATATATTAAAAGGTATATAGTCATGTAAAAAAGCAAATTAAAAAAGCTTTGCTTTCCCAAAATTTTGTCTTTCATTAAACCTAAAACAAATAAGTTAAATACCAAAAATAAAGCAAAAAGAATTAAACCAAAATAATTCAAAACACTTGGAGTGATATAGAGTTCGCTCATTATAACTAAAGGTACTGAAGTCTCAATACTATAACGAGTTAAAAGGAAATATGAAATCCCCTTTCTAATAAGTAGATAAAGTAAAACACCAATACCAATTACTCCCAAAAATAATCCTAGTGTAAAGAAAGGAACAACAAAATAACCAAACATATTTTCCCTTAATATTTGCTTTCTGTATTTTTCAATACATTGCAAACCTCCTAATGCCCAACGCCTTCTTTGCCTAAACCAAGGTTTAATTTTATCTGGAACTTTTGTAGTAACATAAGCATTAAAACACATCTTTACTTTCCAGTTCTTCTTTAGAATATGCCAAGTAGCCTCAATATCCTCGGTTATATTCTTAGTATCAAAACCACCAATATCTCTAATGGCCCGAGTTCTATATATACTAAGACTGCCAGGAGCGACATAGATTGATTCTATGAATTCAAGCAATTTTCTAGTAAAAGCAATAACTTTATATTCTATTGTCTGAAGTTTTTCTAAAAAAGTACTTTGATTCCTAGGTACACAAGTTGCAGTAACAGCCCCAACACCTTTATCATCAAAATATCCTACCAGTTTAGAAAAAGCTTCTTTATCTGGAAAAGAATCTGCATCTATAATTCCAACTAATTCTGTTTTAACATATTTTAATGCGTAGTTTATGCTTCCTGCTTTTCCAGAATTATTTTTGTCAAGCACTAAGAGATTTTTATATTTTTTTTCAAAAGATTTGGCAATTTTCAAGGTATTATCTTTGCTTCCATCATTAATAACAATTACTTGAGCTAAATTATTATAATTCGTAGAATATATTGCATGAATAGTATCGGCTATTGTTTTTTCTTCATTAAAGGCAGGTACTAAAATACAAAGACTATAATTTTTAGTGATGGGAGGTATAAAACCAATTTGATCTTTATTCTTAAAATACAGCAACAACGTTAATATAAGAAAATACAAAGAAATAAACATATATGCAAAATAAAAAAATGCTATTGGACTCATTTGTCGCTAGAAATTTCTTGGGAGTTTAATTGCTCTTCCCCTTTTTTCTCTTCGACAATTTCTTCCCTTTCCTCTAATTCTTCTTCAGTTTTAGTCTTGGCGGGTTTCTTCTCAACATGGAAATAATCATAAAAACTCTCACTTAAGCTTAAGTCTTGAGTATGTCCTGCTTTTTTAGCCTTAACTAATCCTATATCAATAAAATGTCTAACATGCTCGTAAGCTTTATTACCGCGGATTTTAATAATCACTGATTGCTTTACGGGCTGTTTGTAAGCAATTATAGCCAGTGTTTCTTGTTCTGCTTTGCTAAACTCAGAACTTCCAGTAAAAAATTTATTAATCATCTCAAAATACTCTTGCTTAATATCCATTTTCCACAACTCATCTTTATTCAATAGTTCAATTGCAGAATCTCTCTCTAAATAGTTCTGTTTAAGTTTATCAAGTAACTCCCGTAAAAGCAAAGGGTTAATATCAGTAAGTTCTACAAGTTCTTGAACACTTAGATATCTAGCAGAAAGGAATAAAGCAGCCTCTATCTTTTTTAAGTTCTTTTTTTCTTCTGCGAAATCAATCTCTTCCTGGCTTTTTGATGTTGCTTCCATTTTCTCTTTTTATAAAATGCTCTTTATTTAATTTATTTTTAAATTTTTAATTTATTCTAAATCTTAGAATAGCACCTATTCCAGATAAATTATAAAACTGCTCGCCCTCGCTTGTTTCTACTGAAACATGTTCTACTTTAGCAGAAGTTTGCTCTGCAAGTCTTTCGAACTCTTTTATAGTACCTTTGTCTAGTTTTTTGCTTAAGAAAATAGTATCGACACTGCCAAGACTTAGAGCATGTATTACCGGATCGGCACCATAAGCAACCTTTTCTCTTTCTTTACCTAACATATTAAAAAAATTCTCCATTAATTTTCTTTCCTTAGTAATCTCTTGCTCTTTCAACAAGTCTTGACCTTCCTCAACCAATAACTCGAGCCCGTGCTCGTCTGCATAGCCAATATCTATCATTCCAATGACTTTCTCTTTGAGAGCAGTAACTAACAACCCCTCTTTTAAAAAATCGTCTTTGGTAGGCATTGGTCCCCCAATTAAGATTCCCTTAAGATTTTTCAAATTAAAAAAATGTTTTTTTAAGGCTTCTGCACAATCTCTATAAAAATCCTTAGCCATATTTTCAGTAATTCTCGAAAATCTTGCAGCAGATTGTCCTCCTGCTCTAACTTTTCCAGGAACTCCCGATTCAAGATGCTGTAAAACTTTTATTTTTCTACCTTCAAGCAAACCGATAGTGGCTTCTTTTCTTTCAATGACAAATAAACCATAAACTTCTTTGGCTTCAAGCATTTCTTTTAATGCATCAATAATGAAAACTTGGTCGCATCTATAAAGCCTCATACTTAATTCCTCGGGCGGTTCAATACACCAAATTCTCATATCTTCTTGACCTTCAACAGGAGATACATTTCCAGAATAAATTGCTACGCCATTTTTAGGCAAACTCTGTCCAAAAGATTTTAATTGTCTTGTTGCTCGCTCAAGAGCTTCAATAACATTTTTTTGGGTTGTTCTGCTTTTAATATTTCTAGCAGTAGATTTTTCAGACTCGAGTTGATCTGCAACAACATTAATATTTGCTCCAGCAGGAACAAGTACAGAAACAAGTTCGGTATGTCTGCCCCTAATAGCTTCGAGTTCCTCAACTAACTCTGTAAGTTCTTCTCTTGAAACCAAAAAGCTCGTTTTTTCTGCCATATTATTATAGTAAATCAGAAGTTTATAAAGATAAAGTCTAGAAATTTTTAATGAAAGCTAGACAAAATCTACTTTAAACTCCTTGCCTTCTTTAATTTCCTTAGCACAACTAACTGCTACAAGATCTTCAACACATTCTCCGAGTAACTCTGTATCTAAACTAGTAAGAGTAAGTATAACTTCGGCTTTCATAGATTTTTTAGCTTCACTTTTAGCTCTTCTAACCGCCTCAAGTATTTCAACAAGTCTATCGAATATTTTTTCTTCGTTTTCTTTTACTTTAATTTTAAACTCGGTAGGCCACGAAGAAAGATGAATGCTCTTGTCTTTTTCATTCTTTTTAAAATATTCTTGGTAAATTTCTTCAGTAATAAAAGGAGTTATTGGTGCCATGAGCTTTATTATAGTTAGAAGGGAATTATACAAAACATACCGCGCAGATTCTTTCTCTTCTTCTGTACCATTATAAACTCGGTTTTTAACTATCTCCAAATAATTATCGCAAAGCATTTGCCAGAAGAATTTATCAACTAAAAATCTGGCTTGAGAATAATTATATTGCTCAAAGTTCTGGGTTGCTTCCTTAATTAAATTATTAAGTTCTGCCAAAAACAACAAATCTGTTTTTTCGAATTTTTTTGGGGTTTTATTCTTATAATCGCCCAAGTTTACAAAAACAAACTTGGTTGCATTGAATAATTTGTTAACAAATCTTGTTCCCGCAACTATCTCCTTTTCTTGATACTCTACATCTTCTCCGAGCTTGGAACTTGCAGCCCAATATCTCAGGGCATCGGCACTATATTTCTCTAAAACAACTTGCGGTTCTATGATATTGCCTCGGGATTTTGCCATTTTTTGCCCACCAAGTGTAACAAAACCAGAAACAGCTACATCTTTGAAAGGTTTTTTCCCATAATGAAGATTACTTTTAACCACTGTATTAAATAACCAAAAAGTAATAATCTCGCTAGCTTGTGGTCTCAAACTCATAGGAAAGATTTTATTTTGAACTTCTTTTGAAAAAAGTTCAGCGCTTAATCGGGGAGTCATAGAACTAGTGAACCAAGTATCAAGTATGTCCTTTTCTGGTTCAAAATCACTAGAACCACATTTACATTTCTTTTTTGGCGAGCTTTTCAAAGGATCTATAGGTAACTGTTTCTCATCTGCAAGAATGGTTTCACCACATTTTTTACAATACCAAACCGGAAAAGGAACCCCGAAGAATCTCTGTCTTGAAATAAGCCAATCCCACTGCAATCCTTTAACCCATCCAGAATAACGGTTATACATATGTTCAGGGTACCACTTTAACTCTTTCCCCCAATCTAACATTTTTTCTCTTAAATCAAGATACTTTACAAACCACTGCTTACTTTTAATAAATTCTATTTCGGTTCCGCACCTTTCATGAACCTTAACTTCGTGTTCAATTGGTTTTTGTTCGACTAATAAATTATTACTCTTTAAATCTTCAATTATTGCTTTTCTAGCCTCATGAATTTTCATCCCGGCGTATTTACCACAAATAGAAGTTAATCTTCCAGAAACATCTATGGCTTCTTTTATTTCAAGATTAAAAGCTTTTTGCCACTCCATATCGGTTTGGTCTCCAAAAGTGCAACACATTACAAGCCCTGTTCCTTTTTCCGGATCAGCTCTAGAGTCTTCAAGTATTGGAACTTCAAAATTAAATAAAGGCACTTTAGCTTTTTTCCCCTTGAGGTTTTTATATCGAGAATCTTCCGGATTATAAAAAATAGAAACACAAGCCCCTAGTAATTCTGGCCGTGTTGTTGCAATTTTTAATTCTTGTTTTCCAACCTTAAAGATAATTGTATTAAAATTAGTATTAACTTTTTTATCTTCGCATTCTACCTGAGATATTCCTGTTTGACATTCTGGGCACCATAGAGAAGGGGCTTCTTTTCTATAGATTCTTCCTTTCTTATACAAATCAATAAAACTCCATTGGCTTATTTTTCTAGAATGATCATTTATAGTAGAATAGATTACCTTCCAATCGCAACTTATTCCTATATTTTTCCAATCTTGAATATACTCTGGAATTAATTTATTCTTTAAAGTATTCAAGCATAGTTTAACAAACTCATCTCGAGGCATATCTCTAGCCTTAATATTCTTAGTTTTTTCAATAAGTCTTTCTGTTGGTAAACCATTATCATCTGTTCCAAAAGGATAAAATATTTCAAAACCCTTCATTCGTTTAAATCTAACAAGAAAATCTTGTTGACTATAAGAAAAAGCATGCCCAATATGCATTTTACCAGAAACTGTTGGAGGAGGAGTATCTACGCTATAAAAGGGTTTTTTTGATTTTGCATTGAATTTAAAAATTGCTTGTTTCTCCCAAAAATCCTTCCATTTTTTTTCAGCTTCTTTAGAGTTATATTGCTTTCCAAGTATACCCTGAT
>VGKO01000029.1 GCA_016867035.1 Candidatus Pacearchaeota archaeon | reverse complement strand
AGTATATTGTGTAAAACAATTTGCAGAAGAATTGGGGGCAGATGAGGTGGTGATTAAGACAGACCTTTTTACCATAAAACCAGAATTAATGAAAAAATACCCAAATATTTATAACTCTGTTTTATCTCTTCAAAGCAAAGATAGCGCGGCATCTTTTTCTGAAAAAGATAAAGATAAAGGTAATAATTTTTGTGATTTTCTTTGGACTTACCCTACGATACTCGCAGACGGAAGAGTGGTTGTTTGCTGTCGCGATAGGTATTATAGAAGCGTAGTCGGAATGATTAAAAACAAGACATTATTAGAAGTATGGAATGGTAATGAATACCAAGAATTTAGGAGGCGATTCTTGGAAGATGAAACCAAGCCTTATCCCTGCTCTCTTTGCGAATGCAGGCATAAGTAATGATAAACTCAGAGCAATTAAAGAATAAAGAACTCAATGAATATGAATATTCTAATAAGAGCATCCATTTACATTCGAGCCCAATAAACATTACATTATGTACAACTTATAAATGTAATATGAAATGTATCTTTTGCCTTGGGAGAGGAGAAGACCCAGATTTTAGTTATGATATCTACAAGAACATTTTTGATAAAAAACTAAATCTTGTTTTGAAAAAAGCAACAGATATTTGTTTTACAGGCTGGGGTGAATTTTTGCTATGGCCCGGTATAGAAAATTTCTTGGATTATCTTAATAAAGAGTTCCCGCATACAAATAAAATTCTTACTACAAATGGTGCTGCATTATCTGACAATCTGATTTACAAAATGATAGAAAGCTTCTATACCATACAGATTTCTTTACATACTTCTCAGCCCCTGATCCATCGTTTACTTACTCAATCAAATTCTTTTGAACAAATTTTAAGACAATTAGATAAACTAGTTTTCTTGAGAAACCAAAGGGGTAGTCAATCGCAATTATGGGTAGCACTAATATTTCTCGCAACCTCTTTAAATATTGAAAATTTACCTGCTTTTGTAGACTTTGCTGGCTCACACGGAGCAAACCATGTAATTTGCAATTATCTAACTGTTTTTAAACCCGAGCAACTAGGCCTATCGTGTTTTTTCTTGCCATCTACCACCAATCAAAAGTTTGATGAAGCCCAGATAATAGCGCAGAAATATAATATACGCTTAAATCTGCCTCCTAGATTTGGCGTAAAGAATGTCATAGAGGAAAGAAATATATGTCAGGACCCCTGGAAAGCAATAACTATTGATGCCTTGGGCAATATTCATACCTGTTGTTTTACCAGTAAGCCCATAGGCAATCTTAACACTGATGATTTTGAATCGATATGGAACAGCGAGGAGTATAAAGAATTGCGTAGTTATTTAATAGAAGGAAGATTGCATGAAAGATGTAAAAATTGTTACAAATTTTCACCGGTAAACATTAATGATATTAGATCGCATATTACTTTTCGAAATAGTATTGAGAAAAATGATATTTTTGAAATATTAGCTTTAGAAAAGCAGTTGCCATAAAACAATTTTTTTAAAATATTTAATGATGCCGAAAAGAATTAAGCTTATAAGAATTCCATATTTTACCTACTCTCCTGATAAAAAACAGAGATTTAAATGTGAGCACTTTCCTCCTTTAGCCCTAGGTGTGCTTAATTCATACTTAAAAGATAAAAGTATTATTTTAGAGCTGGATGATTTACACGTAAAAGTACATTATGATAATTTTTACTCTGATGTTGTTTCAGAAAAAATTGATTATGAGGCATTCTTTGATAAAGAAAGAATAGTCGCTCATATAAAAAATGATGGAGATCAATACTTAGATGATATGGTCAGGCGTATAATGCAGAAAACCAGTATTGATGGCTATGATTTTATATTACTTTCTAGCCCAGCACCTATAGATATTAGTCCCGTAACATCCACAGTGTTAATTGCTAAATTTATTAAAGAAAAATCTAAAGCTAAGATTATAGTGGGTGGAGGCGGATGCCCTGATTTATGGCAATTAGGTTTAGAAAAGAAGTTAATAGATTTCATTGTGCAGGGTCCAGGAGAAATACCGCTTTTCAATTTAATCAAAGAGTTAACCGGAATAAATACAGCATTAAATAATGCTAATCTTACCGTTGCAGATTCAAGGATAATAATAAATTCTGATTATGTTGCTCCTATTTTACCAAACTTTGATGATTTGCCTATTGGGAAATATAGATGGTTCCCTGATGATTTTCTCTCTCAGCAAGTTCCAAAAAATAACCTAGAGAAAGGGATTTTAATTATACCTTTTAGGTTTATCATCGGGTGTCCGTTCCATTGTGCTTTTTGTTGCGAATCAGGGAAAGAGAAACAAATTCTTTTTATTAGTCCAGAAAAAGCAGTGGATTGCCTTGAAATACTCAAAAGTCGCTATGATACAGAACACTTCTTTTTTCTTAGTTCGACCCTTAATCTTAATAAAAATTATATTAATAAATTTTGTGATGAGATTATTCGCAGGAGATTAAAAATATACTGGACTGACTGCGCTAATTTTAAATACCTAGATAAAGATACTTTACTTAAAATGAGACAAGCAGGAGCTATAAGGCTAATTTGGGGCTTAGAGACTGGCAGTCCAAGAATGCTTAGATATATTGATAAAGGGGTAACGATTGAGTGGGCAGCAGAAATGTTACAAGCTTCACATGAAGCTGGCATATGGAATGGTTTAGAGATTATCTGTGGGTTACCACATGAGAAAGAAGAGGATGTGAATCAAACTATCAATTTTCTTAATAAAAATAGTTACTATATAGACACAGTTTATTTGAATCCTTTCTATTTAGATGGCAGCAGTTTATTATTTAAGTATCCAAGTAGATATGGAATCAAAAATATTAAACATATTCAAAGATTTGCTACTCACAAAACAGAAGGTCCGCTAGATAATTATGTTTTTGAATTTGCTTTTGATGAAATTGATGGCTTAGAGTGGGAAGATAAATTAAAACAAATTGTCGCTTCTTTTAATAAGGTACAACAGAATATAAGAGGTGGTTTTTGGACAAACGAAATGGAGGCGATCCTGTTTTATTTATATTCTCACCTCAAGGATAAAAAGCAGATAAAAGAGATTTATAACAGCTGGGCAGATCATAAAATGAAAGAAGTCTATAGTAGTATATAAAATTAGGCATAGTTAAAATGCTAAAGTTGCACAAAGTCAATTTATTTGCCCGCGTAATTATATTTTTTTTATTTTTAGAATTTATCCTACAGTTAATTAGCCTTCTTCTGCTATCGAAAATAAAAAAACAGGATTCAAATAGAAATGAAGGTTTTAATATAGTTTGCATCGGCGATTCATTTACTTATGGCATAGGAGCTCCGAAACAATATTCTTATCCAAATCAGCTGAAAAATCTTTTAAATACGATTTATCCCAACAGCCATATTAACGTAATTAATCTAGGAATTTCAGGATATAATTCTTCCCAATGTATTAAATACTTAAAAGAGAAATTTGATTTTTATAACCCTAAAATAGTTATTATCTTAGCGGGGATGAACAACTGTTGGAATTTCCTTGATAGTAGTTACTTCAGGATTAAACAATTTAAATACGATAATCCTTTAAAATATAGAATTAAGTTTGTTGGCGCATTCCTATCCAGTTTAAAAACCTATAAATTAATAAAAATTACTTTCCTAAATTTAAAATCAAGATTAAGATCACGCCAATCGATAGATAGAGGTTTTTATCTACCTGAGAGGGAATTTTTAATACCTAAACGTACTAATAAAATGCAAAAACTCCTAAATCAAGGGTTAAAATATTGGGAGGATGGAAAATTTGAGCTATCCGAAGCTTGTTATCGCGAGGCCTTGAAATTAAACCCAGATGACTATGAGCCGCATTGGTATGTAGGAAGATTCTATAGCCTCAATGGGGTAAAAGAAAAAGCAAGAGAAGAATTAATTTTAGCTGCAAAATATGCTGGGCATCCTTATACTGTAAGTGCTATCCTTGTAGGCTTACAAGATCGTAGGGAATCTAGAAATAGCGAAAACTTCAAAGAATTCTCTAATTTAGTTAAAAGTTTAAGAAGTTATTGGGTAGGAAAGTTTGGAGAAGAGTATGTGCAGTATTTTATAGATCCGGCTATATCCTATAAAGAAACTGACTTGGAAAAAATTTTATTTTATGATTTTGAAGAGCTTATAAATTATTTAAGCCAAAAGAAAACAAAGCTTGTCATTTTAAGCTACCCTTTTCATGCTACCCAATTTCGATATCCTGTGGGTATTTATTATAGAATTTCTAATTATCTACGTGTACCGTTAGTAGATAACGTACCTCTTTTTGATAAGTATCTAAAAATTTATAAACGAGAAGAATTATTTGATACTGGAGGTCATTGTACGAGCAAAGGATATGGGCTTATAGCAGAGAATATATACGGTGTCTTAAAGAAACATAATTTATTGCCTGCTAATTAATTTATAAAAATGAAAATTGTATTAATTGCCTGTCCGCAGCATGGGGTAACGCATCCTGCGCTATCTTTGGCTTATTTGGCTGCGACCCTAAGAAACCGATGCCATGAGGTGGTAGTATTAGATTTAAGTATCCAGGTATTTAACGAACTTTCAGAAAATGAAAAAACCCCCTACTGGGATTTAAATAGACCGGATTATTGGTGGAATCGAGATTCTTTGGATAATATTATAAAAAAAGGAAGAATTGACAGTTGGGCTGAGGCCATAACACAATTAAAGCCAGATATCGTTGGCTTTTCAATATATACCACTAATTTACTGACCTCTTCTATTCTGGCGGAGAAAATAAAAACTAAAAATAGTAAAATTAAAATTATATTTGGAGGGCCATTTGCCCGCAGGGACAATCATGTTGCGGAATCTATTATGAAGCATATCTATATTGATGCTGTTGTTGTAGGCGAGGGGGAAAATACTATAGAAGAAATAGTAGATCATTACGAAAAAAATAATAAGATCGGGTATTGTAAGGGAGCTTTGATAAGAATAAATAAAGAAGTGATAGATTGCGGGATTCGTCTGCCGATACAGGATTTAGACAGTATCCCTTTCCCTGATTTTTCAGACTCCGACTTCAGTATCTACAGAGAAAAAATAGTCCCGATTCTTGCCAGTAGGGGTTGTCCGAATAATTGCGTTTTCTGTGATGAGAAGCCTTTTTGGCAGAACTATAGATATAGGACTGCCGGTAATGTAATCCTAGAGATAAAACAACAAATTTCAAATTACGGGATTAAGATGTTTAAATTTAATGACCTCCTATTAAACGAGGCCTTAAGCGAGTTAGAAAAATTTTGTGATATGCTAATTAAAGAAAATATAAAAATAAAATGGGGCGGTTTTATTACAGTTAAGAAAATGGAGAAAAGGTTAATTGTAAAAATGAAAGATTCCGGCTGTTGTTTTGTCTCGGTTGGTATAGAAAGCGCGTCACAGGATATATTAAATAAATTCAAAAGCAGCGTTAGAATTGAAATAGCGGAGGAATTACTAAAGCTTTTTGCTGAAACCGGGATTTCTACTCATACCGGATGGATAGTTGGGTTTCCTAACGAAAGTTTCAGTAGTTTTAAGCAAAGCATAGATTTTATCAAAAAAAATAAAAAATATATCAATCTTGTTGCCGCTAGTTTTTTAACAGTTCCGCCTGGCTCTTTGATGTCAGTAAGACCAAGTTCATTCGGAATAAAACAGCTTATTCGCGAAAGAGAATTTATTGATACTACTACAACTCCCGTAATCCGTAAGGCAAGGTTTGATTATTTTAATAAACATATAGCTTACTGTAAATAATTAAGATACGAAAAATAAAGAAGGTATTAAGACTAAAATGCTAAGTCTAAAGAAAAAAATTTGTACCATTAAACTAGATGGAATGGGTGATGTGCTGCGGACTACGCCCATCCTTTGGCATTTTCAGGATGATGAGGTAACCTGGATTACGGAAAAAGCCTCGCTTCCTTTATTGAAGGGTAACCGGTTTATAAAGAAGGCTGTCCCTATCTCTGAGGTTACGAGCGCCGAAGATTTTGCGTTTGATGAGCTCTATAATTTTGATGAGCATAAAAAAGCCTGTTTATTAGCTACGGAAATAAGGGCAAAGAAGAAAAAAGGGTACGGTCTTAAAGACGACAGTTATTTCCCTTTTGACTCCGACTCCCGGTATGCTTATGAATTGTCTAAGAACGATGAGCTAAAATTTAAGCTGAATAAGAGAACATACCAACAAGTCATATTCGAAATGGCCGGTTTTCAATGGAAAGGAGAAGACTATATCTTAGGCTATAAACCGAAGAGCAAGATTAAATATGAGGTAGGTATAAATTACCTTGTAGGCGAGAAGTTCCCCAATAAAGCCTGGCCTCATTGGAAAGAGCTGTTAAATAGGATAGACTCCGTTTCTCTCCAAAGGCAGTTTGAAACCCTGGAAGCATATATTGATTGGATAAATAGCTGCCGGATTATCGTAACGGGAGAAAA
>VGKO01000028.1 GCA_016867035.1 Candidatus Pacearchaeota archaeon | reverse complement strand
TTCTGACTAGTAGAACACGCAGCACCGCAAGCATTCTTGATTGTATCTACATTGCTTGAACCTCCAAAGAAATTTCTTATATTATCCATTAAACTTCCGCCACCCCTTGTAAAAGCAATAACTAAAAAGACTAAAACAACAAGAGCGATAATAATGATAATAATTGTACCTACACTAATATCCTGAGCTTTCCTAGATTTAGAGTTTAATATGCTTCTCATCTTCTTTTTTATATTTCTTATATGTATCAGGGGTTTAAAAACCTATCTCAAAATTAATGGGCGCATCATACTTAATAGTCATAGGATCTCCCTTTCTCTGGTTCGCCAATACTTTTGAAGATTCAACTCCTTTTAAACTAAAATAAAGTTTTCCTTCTTCTATTCGAGTTCCAGAATAATCTCCGTTTTCAATTAAAGGCAAATAAATCCCAAGTTCAACATATCTTTTTGCTTCCTGCGAAAATCTTTCCTTAAAAGTTCTAATAAACTCCTGAGTTTCCAAAGAATCATCGCTATTTGAATTAACTATCTCCCTAGAAATATCTTTTAGAAGAAAAACTAAATTTTCCTGCTCCACATAAAAATCTTGTATTGCATAAGTATCTAAAATTTTTTCTTGACTACTCCAATCTGAAGTAACAAACTTAAATAGAGAAAAGGCAACCAATAAAAGCGTAAGCAAGACTAAGATAGTAACTACCGCATCTGCTTTTTTAGATTGAAATAATAAATTTTTTACCATTATGGCACCAAAAAAATATTGTCTCCCCCAATTTTACCTGTAATATAATGGTTACACATACTTCCTGAAGTTTCAATCTTAATTGCGCGATTGCTCGTGAAAACATAAAAATCCGAGCTACCCGTACCCCTACAATCTTCTGAACCATAAAAGAATATAGTCTCCCCATCAACTCCAAAGGTAGAATAAATAAAACCCGTATCACTAAAGCTCTGATTATTCAAGGCAATTATAAATTTAGTAAAAAAAGAGCCATCATATTCCTTAGATACATAACCCTCTAAAACCTCTCTTAAACTAATCTGATTGGAGTCATATTCTATTTTTTTATCTATAATCCTATAAAAATGAGAATTAGCAAAAAAAGTCTGGTAACTAGGCCTACCTGAATCTGAAGAAAAAGTCCCTTTAATATACTCTGTTGCTTTTTTAGGAGCAGCCAATCCGGCAGAAAAAGCAAGGAAAATAGCTAAAATAAAAAAGATAAGTACAAAAGCAACCACCCAGGTAATAGTTGTTCCTGTTTGTGCTTTTTTTATTTTTATAAGTTTATTATCTAAATTCATAATTTGAACCCACCATTATATTTAATTTATAACTATTACCCGAAGAATCTAACACCAATAATTCTTTTTTAACACACCTGGGATAATTATCTGCTTGAATAAGACTAATTTTACAATCCTCAACAAAAGCACGATTACCATAAGTCAATTCATTTTTAACTTCACCCAAACCAGAAGTAAGATTAATTCTTAAAAAATAATTACCCGAAGAATCAAAAATACCCTTATCAATATAACAAGAATCAAAAAGATTAAAGTCACTACTAAGGATATCCGAAATAACCCCAAAATCCACAACACAATCAATAATTTTATTTGAAATTACATCAGCCTGTATTGTTCTAACATCAATTTTTTCAGAAGCGAACATCAGTGTTCCGGCTATTATTCCAACTCCAATAATTATTAAAACAAAAAACCACCACATAGAAAGCAATTCTCCAGATTTATTTTCAATCATTTCATTCTAAGAATCAAAAATTCCCCTCCTTTTTTAGATTTATCAACTTCATAAGAAATTTTATTAGCTAAAGTAATGAACTGAAATTCATAACCGCCAGCCTTAGAAACTTGAACCCTAACCAAATTATCTTTAATGATAACTACTTCTCCAAGATACTTATTTTTATTAGCTAAATTATACAGCTCTATTAAAGAAATATTAACTTCTGTACCTTCTTTAAGCGAATCTATAGTTAAACCAAAAGTTTTAGCATATCTTTCTTCAGTTATTAAAGAACCCGAACTAACATTATTTACAAACAACATTAACGACAAAACAAAAAAGACATTGAGAACATAGAAGATTACTTGCTCTAATAAAGTAGTTCCTGCTTTTTTATTTTTCATAGATTTCATTTTAAGATTATTTAATAGTAATTAGGGTATACTCTCTATTTCAGTACAATATTTGGATATCTCCGCAAGATTATAACCTGTACTTCTAACAACCGAACATCCGTCTCTCGCATCTTTTTGATTTAGCGAGGTTTTCTGGCAATAACTGGCACTCAACCCCCTATTATACCATACTGCACCTTGTTGAAAAAGCCCAGCAACAATGGCAAGAGGCCATAGTGTTTTAACTGCTCCAGAGATTAATTTCGGAGCACTAAAAGCAAGAGCCCCCCCAGCAATACCTAAGGTTTCAGCAGTGTTCTGCAACACTTCTCCATGTTTTGGTGCAATAACCTGCATGAATAAGATTGCGTCCGAGCTATAAGTATTCGAAGTTTGAAGAGTCTCTGCTTTATCCGACTTAATTTTAAAAGTAGATGCTCCTTCAATCTTAATACCTGCTTCATCAAGTTTGGCTGCATCAACTTTAACTTCTATATCTTCATCAATAGTATAAACCCCCCTATCCCCTGCAATATATTCAAAATAAGTTAAATTTGTTCCAGGAACAAGATACCTCGTCATATAAGCCCTTACATTCATCTGACTTAAATCTATTTTAGCCTCTTCTAATTTAGTCTTATCAAAAGCAATTCTTGAACAGACAACACATTTTGAAGGTAGAAGTCCAAAACCCGAGTAGTCTACCCCGCTATGAAACAATTCTAATTTTCCCTCGCCCATCATAGCCCAGCATTTTAAAATTTCTTCAGCATAAACTTTTTCTATATCCGCAACACTCTTAACTTTAACCGTACTAATTCCTTTTTCACCTTCTAAATCCTTGCAGGCTCCAAGATTAAACAGCCCAGAAGAGGTAATGCATATTTTTTTAGTCTTGCACTTCAAAGGAAGATAATCTTGAGCCAGATTAGGCATGGTTGCTCGTAATATAACTGATTGATGACAAATCTCGTCATCCATTGTTCCTGTTCCACCTATATTAAAATAAAAAACCAAAAGAAAAATAAAGCCCAAAGCTAAAAGTATTATAGTAATTATCCATGAAACCGTTATTTCCCCTTTTTTATTCAAACCCATATTTATTCTCATTATATTTAGTTTTAATATTTATGCCCCACCAACCGTAAGAAATTTAATTAAATATCTAACTCCAAAAAAAAGCAAAAAGAACAAACCTAACCCCAGCAGGAATTTAATTATAATCCCCATTCCACCATGTGACTCTGTTTGTGCTTTTTTTGTTTTCATTTAAGCTCCGGCTGCTTGAGAAGCATCAGACGTAAAAAAACTTAAAATAACCCTGTAGTTTTGCCCCTCAACGTTTAGTGTATCAATTTCTTGTTGCTTTAATAAAAAGAGTCCAACCAAAGTAGAATCGGATTTTATATGAAAATCTGGCGCCCCCCATTTTCTAAAATAATAGAAATCTTGCTCTCCTTTTTTTATTTCAATAGCCCAAGAAACACCCTGATTCTCTCCAAGATTTTTAGAAATATAATTAGTCAAATGCAAAATCATATTGCTTTCCTTATTTTCATTGTTATTACTTTGAATAAACTCTGTTATAATCTCTGCTGTTGTCAACCCATTAGTAGATTGAAAATCTTTTTTTGCAGCTTCCTCAAGATTACTCATGCTAGGGGAAACACCACCCGTACTTTCAATTAAATTAATCTCTTTAGCAATCTCATAAAGACTAGAATCTAAACTACTTAAAAATACATAACCTTCACTATTTCTTGTAATAGTCAAACTAATAGGCAATTGCTTTAAAGAAAGACAAGATAAATCTTCTGAGATAATATCCTTATCAAAATAACAAGAGTACATAGTTATATTATTAGAAAGAACTTGACAAACTCCCTGTTTAATACATGTTTCTTTTTGCTTATCCGGTAAATCAAATGGACAAATGCAAAGATTCTTATAATTATTATCTTGAAAAAAAACGATTCTCCATTCTCGAGGATTAACAATCACGTATTTTAACTCCTGATTTTCCCCTAAAACCCCCATTTTTCCAATTATTCCCTCAAGGGTAGCCTTAGCTTGTTCAAGCTCTGAACTTCTTGTAAAAATCCCATAAAGCCCAACCGCCAAATAAATTAAAAGAAAAATACAAGCTACAGCTATAATTATTCTAAGAGTTTCCGACAAAACTATTCCTTTTTTTGATTTCATTTTAATTTTAAATTAAGGTTTATCCTTACAACCCTCATGACCATAATCACAATATTGCCCTTGTAAACAAACTTCCATTAGCGGTTTTTCTCCAAAATTTTTTATCCTATCCAAATCTCCACCACTGGCACAAGAACACGGAGGATTAGAAACTAAATTACTAGTAGGATACCTTACACAATCAGGAGCGATTTTAAAATTAGGGTTTGTTTTTTGACATTGGGATAAGCCAAAAACAACATTATTGGGACCATCCGAACTGCATCCAGAAGTGCCATCATAACAATATTTTTCTGCACCACTGCAAATCTCAAATTTTCTTTTCATCTGAAAATCACCTGCCGTAAAACAAGCACAACCTTCTGTTTTTATCCCACAAATATAATCGTCAACCACGCATTTTATTCTAGAATATTCTTCAAGAATATTCTCCCAAGCAATTTCTTCCGGACTCTTTTCAAAAACATGAATCGGAGTGCTCTTCAATCTCCAAAGCCCAAACTCGCCGCCGCTATTAATTGCCTTGGAATAATCTAAAAGAACCATTTCGTCATCAAAATCCGTGCCTTGCTTATAAGTATTATAAGCTGCAAAGTCTACAACTAAATGATCGCCAATTACTGTTCCAATTTTTGCATCTGTCCTCAAATAATCCATGCCCCATAAATTTCTAGGAGCATAAATATTTCCTGTTCCGCCCGAATTAAATTCTGCATAAAAAGGAATTAGCTGATAATTCCCTTCTTTCCCAATTTTTATTACCCCCCCATAATCTTCAATAATCCCCACTTGTTCATAGCCTAAATTTTTTAAAGTATCTTTATTAACTTCTCTAATACTATCATTAGACTGCTGATAGCCCGGAAGGTTTCTTATCCAACTAAGAATATCAGTTTTTGTAGCCCAAAGAATTACCGATAAAACAACCAAAATAACGAGAATAATGACTATTATTTTACTTATAGACATTTCAGAAGCTCCTTTTTTAGCTATCATGCTACCTTCCTCAATCTAAATAAATTTTTTACGAATTCTGCTGCAGAAAGATTATTTTTATTAAGGTATATATAAGCCACAACAAGTATAACCAATATAACTACTGAAAGAATTATCCAACCAAGCATTTCTAATTCCATTCCCTTTTTTCCAAATAATTTTTTCATATATCCAACAGACAGTCTAGCAAGCACTCCCGCAGTTTAATTCCATAATTTTTGAGCCCCAAGTTTTATTCCCAGCCAATTCGCAAGTTAATTCTAATTTCTCTTGCCTCGATAGTTTTACAGTTTTATTAACACAACAAAATTCATATTTTTGTTCTTGCTCTCCAAGAGTATTACATTGACTTACAATAGTATCCACATTGCTAGAAGTAAAAAAAGAGTTTATCTTTTCTCCAAAACTTCCACTAGCCCTATTAAATAATAAAACAATTGCAACCAATACAATTATCCCCAAAACAATGAGTATAATTGTATTAAACGCAAGTTCCACTCCTCTTTTGCCTTTCATAAATTCCTCAAGAAACCCAATTATTTAAAGGTTATTAATGAAAGTAATAATAAGCCCCCCCTTTCTCTTCTTAACCCGATTGCAGAATAAACCCCGAATAAAAAATAACAACCCCCCTTCAATTAAGAATTAAGCATACTAAAACTAAAGCTAAATACTCAAATTACTCAATGCAATTCCCGCGAGTAGACTTAAAGCTAATATAGCCAGCAAAGAGACAACTAAGTAAAGCCATCCGCCTTTCAAAAGATTTCTTGAGATATCATAAGTTTCTTTTAATTTATCCTCGCCAGCATCAACCGTAACAAGGGCTTTTGTTAAAATAAAAATAATTTCTATTATGTAAAGTCCAATAGATATCTGTAAGAAATAAGGAGGTATCATAGCTTCAACATTAAATATATTTAATATATTCTGAATATTTCCAAAACCTGAAATATCTGCTCCTGTAGAAGCAGCAGTGTCTATTACACTCCCTAATTTACTCAAGATAAGGGTAATCATTCCGCCAAGCCCTACAACAATACCTGCAAGTAATGGCGCAAGGAAAGTCATATTGCTTTTCATGTCGCTTATTACATCAGCTAACAAATCTCTAAGCCTATCATTAATCTTATTGATATTTCTAACATAATCTGCAATGCTCATCAAAGATTGAGCCGCAACCTTTAATCCTTTTTTTACTGCTTCAATTAAAATATGCATAGAAGTTGAAATTAAATTAGAAGGATAATTAATTATTGCTCCTCTTTTCGGATCAAAAATAGCACGCTCAAGACCCATACCTAAACTTTGTATATTTGAATTAACTCTTTTGAAAAATTCTTCAGTAACCTGCCCCCTTGAACTTTCAATTACTCTCCCAAAAGCAAGTTCAGCCGGAGTGCCATCGCCTATTCTGTTAGCAAGCTGAAATAGAGAATTATTAAAAAA
>VGKO01000027.1 GCA_016867035.1 Candidatus Pacearchaeota archaeon | reverse complement strand
ATTTGGGGGGGCAAGAATGTATGAAATTTATGAGGGTAAACTGCTAAAGCTACAAGTTCCCCATCTTGAAAAGGCTGTCCGCATCCATTACATATTGATCCCGGTTCTCCTGTCATTTTATTGTTTATTGTTTTTAATTATTTTACTTAACACACCAGAACTCTTTCCCTTAAGGATAAAATACAGGGTTTTTTGGAGTTTTTAAGTCTTGCGTTCGTTTGGCTCGGCTGCTGCCTCGCACAAGAATTTCACTAACCTTGTTATTAAGCAAAATAACCTAAATATTACCCGTACACCTAATAATCTAAATTACTAAACTAAGAAAAAATACTAAAATCCATAAAAAAACTAGAAAATCAACCAATCTGCTTTCTTGATGCCCTGTTTTGTCTCGAGCATATTTATGGCTCTTTCAAGACTTCTAAACCTAAACTCTTGCTCATTTAAAACCTGTTTTGGCCGAAAATCATGAAAGCCAGGCCTGCCAACTTCAACACTAAGAATATAATACTCTTTTATTATTTTTATTTCCCCCCTATCTTGTTTTTTTTGCTCAGGAATTTTTCTAAGCCTGAAATCATGTTGCATTGTCCTGTCCTCAACTCTTAAAAGAATAGAGTTTCCTTGATTAAGTATAGAATTTATCTTTCTCAACTCTGTTTTACCCCCAAGACTAAGGAGTTTGCTAGTTTGCGTATAATAGAATATTTTCATGAAATAGGTTGTTTTTTGAGGATAATAAATCTTACTATAATATCTATGAAAATACTTATTTTTTTATCGTCGGTAGAATTCTCCTGTCCTATTTTGGGGTCAGGTAAAAGCACATAGGTTTTAAAGTTTAAAAACCTTTGTTTATAGAAGCTGTTAAGTTTAAAAACTAATTCTGGCTGTTTTAATTATGGAATTTTGTAAACAATGTGGAAAACCTATGAAGATTGAACAAGGAATTGGCAAGTGTAGCTGCGGATTTAGTATGCCTTTAGTTTTAGAATCTGAGCAGCATCAAAAACAAAAACCAAAAAAAGCAAGCGGTTTTGTACCTGATAAAAACGAACTAGCTACTTTTCCTCACAAATGCAAGAAATGTGGGCATGAACAAGCCCAAGTAATTGAGTTAGGCGTGTGGTTTGGAGATGAGGGCGGAGTAATAAGATATAGATGTGGTAAGTGCGGATTTACAGAGCAAGATAAGGATAGTAATACCTAATTCTATTATTATCTTATTCTGCTTTCTTTTAATTTCTTTTAATTTCTTCTAATTTATTTTCTAGGAAGATATTTAAACAAGTTCGTACAATATTGATTAGAAGAAACAGTTTTATTAAACGAGAAAAATGAAAATAAAAAAAGATAAGTATCTTCGAGAGAGGGGCGGAAATGCTAAATTTATAGAAGTTTTATGTGCTTCTTGCGGAAAGTTGATTTTAGTTTACCAGAAAGACGGGCCCGGTTGGCTTAAGCGCTGTTATCTTAATCGTATTATTGAACCTACACAATATGATTTAAAATCAAAAGACCCAACAATAAATGAAAAAAATTTAGGTAATCTTACTTGCTCTTGCGGAAAGATAATTGGCTCACCAATGAGGCATAAGGACAATCGTCTAGCTTTTCATTTAATAAGGGGGAATTTTATTAGGAAAATTCATAAAGAATAAAATGAACCAACAAGAATTTCTTAAAAAAATAGAGGTTGAACTAAAGATTAGTAAGAAATCTCCCTATACACTTCGGAATTACTCTAAAGCTAACTCCGAGCTATTAGAATTTTCAAAGAAAGAACCTGATAAAATTGGAGTTGATGATGTAAAGTTATTTTTAGCAGAAGAGATGCAAGAACATTCAGCCTCTTCGGTTATTATGTTTCTGGCAGCGATTAGATATGCTTTTACTAAAATTTTAGATTTTGACCCTACTGAAAAAATTGAACGTCCAAAGCCAGAGAAAAAAATTCCTGCAGTATTGAGTAAAGATGAAATAAAACTTCTTCTCAAGTCCTTAACAAATAAAAAAAGCAAGCTAATGTTGAGTTTAATTTATGCCTGTGGTTTTAGAGTTTCAGAATTAGTTAATTTAAAAATAAATGATTTGGATTTTGCAGAAAAAGCAGGTTACATTAAACAAGCCAAGGGAAAAAAAGACAGAGTATTTAATATTCCTGAATTCTTGTTAGAAGATTTGAAAAATCAAGCCCAAGAACAAAAAAACCAGGGGCTTGAATATTTATTTTCTGGCCGTGGCGAGAAAATAACAGATAGGAATATACAAAAAATAGTTAGATTAGCGGCGAAAAAAGCAGGCATAAAAAAACAAGTTCATACCCATACTTTAAGACATAGTTTTGCTACTCATTTACTTGAAAATGGCGTTGACATTCGTAAGATTCAAGAACTTTTGGGACATTCAAATTTATCTACTACCCAAATTTATACCCATATTTCTCGAGAAGAATTGAAAAAAATAAAATCCCCAATAGAAGATTTAATGAAATGAAATATCTTTTATTATTTTTAAGATTAAGCTCTTAAATAAGCTTTATATCCTTCTTTTAGCCAGAACAAATCAAAGAGATTAACTACCTCTACACCAGGGTGATGTAAGCCAACGACAGGCACGCCCATGTCTACAGATGGAAAGAATCTATCGAATTGATCTGCGAATGTTCCTGATGTACTTTCACTATCTACTGAATGCGGAGAACCAGTTACCTGAAATCTTTGTTCTTGCTTATTTAATGGTAGAGCTTTTTTGAATAATTCCATTAAGTTATCAATATGTTTTGCAGATAAACTTCTTGAATACCAAGAAGGAGCTTGGGCAGATAGAACAAAACCCCAACCCATTTTTGCAGCAGATTTAAAATCAATATCCCAATGATCTTGCATTTCTTCATAACCCAGTCCGACATCAACATCTGCAGAAATAGCAGGCCAACCTCCAAGTAATTTTCTATTTAAATCCAGAGGTAAATCAATTTCTCCAGCTTTATCTCCGTATACTCTTCTGACTGCTTCTTTTAAAGCAAATTCAAAAAATCCACGATAAGAGGCAGAAATTCCCGAACTCCCTATTTCTTCATTTTCAAGAGCAGCTACAATAAGAGTATTATCAGTTTTAGCTAAACTTTCCAAACCCGCAGTCATAGAAGCCCACATACAAACTCTGTCATCTTGTCCAAAAGCACCGAGTTCATGTCCAACTAATCTTCCATTATCTCCTCTTTTAAAATATGGCACAACATAAAGGTTAGCTCTTCCAAAATCCATATGATCTTTTATTCCCAATTGTTCATATAATAAATCAAGAGTTCTGAATCCTGTATCTACTTTTAATCCTTCGCGGGTTTTAATAGCATCTCTGGAATCTACATGAACAGATTTTTGTTTTATTCTACCGGACAGTAAAATATCTCTTTCTTTGCCAGCCATGAAAACTTTTCCAACTATATCTACTTCCTTTCCATACCAATCGTCAGGCCTTATGCCTCCAAATTCCTCTGCAGATAGTGAAACGCTTGGGCAACCCAGAGTTCTTTCGGCATCTAATTCAACATGAATTGGTTGCGCCCTAACTTTTAAACAAGGAACATCAGAGTGAGCAATAATAATTCTAAAAGGTTTATCTGGATTTCCGGGTTTTACTAAAACACAGGAATTTCCCATTACGCCATTTAGTTTAACATCCAAGTCAGTTACTAAAAATGGTTTTTTAGGATCATCTGGAAGTCTTCCGACTTCTACACCAAAAGCCGCAGCTTCTTTTTTTATTTTATCGCAAGCTTCCCAAGGCAATCTTTCTTGTAAGAAATCTACATAATCTGGACCCATTCTTTTAAAAATATGAACTCTTGTTCTTTTTGGAACCTTATCTGCTGCTGGTTGTTCTCCTATAAAATCTTGGTATCCTGTATTTCTGTCGACTATGGAACTCATAGATTAAACTAATTACAGGGTTTTAAAAGCATTTATACTCTCTAAAAGTTATGTTTTTATACTTAATACCTCTTAATTAAGTATGGGTTTTTTAAGAAACCTTTCGAGGGGTGCAACTTTTTTAGGACTTGTAGGTATTTTAAATTTTAATTCTGCTAATGCTCAAACACTTTACACTGGAGACGGTTCGAATGAGCCGGGGTTTGTTCCTCCGCCCGCCAGTATTTCTTTACCTCCACCACCTCCTGCGAGAATGTCTTCTGGAGAAAGTTTTATTCCTTATCCTCCTCCCCCTGTTGTACCGCAAGCCAGAAGCGAAAAGAAAAATCCTCCAAAACCGCCCGTTTTAATGACTAAAATAAGACAAGGAATGCCTTTAGAATGGAATGCTTTTCCAGATGATGCCAATGGTCTTTTACGTTCTTTAAAAAATGGCGTAGATGCAAATTTTTCTTTGGAAGTCAAAAGCCTAGAAGAAATTTCTAGCAATCCAGAACAAAATCCAATCTTATTTAGGGGAGGACATTATCATTTTTCTTTTACAACCGAACAAAGAAAAAAACTTAGAGAATATTTACTAAATGGTGGAACTATTATTTTTGATACAAGTTTAGGTAGTAAACCTTTTTATGATTCCGTTAGGCAAGAGATAACAACTATTTTCCCAGAAACTAGTTTGCAAAGATTAAATTTAGATCATCCAGTATTTCATTCTTATTACGATTTGGATAACTCAGGTTCGCGAGTTGATACTTGGATAGAAGGCCTTACTATTAATTGTAGAACCTTTGTTTTTTTATCTCGTTGGGGTTTGGGTGCAGGATGGTCCGGTGATAAAGAAAACACACACCAAGCCTATAGTGTAGATTTTGCAAGAAAATTGGGGATGAATATTTCGGCGTATTCCACTGCTCAGCGAGCTTGGCAAAGGAACATGATTAATTCTTTAAGCTTTAGGGATATAGATTCAAATAAATCCGGAAAATTTTCTCTTGCTCAAGCAATATATAATGGGGAATGGAAGACGAGGCATAAGGGAATTTCCATACTTCTAAGCCAATTTAATAAAAGAACTCAGGTTCCGGTCTCTTTTTCTTTAGAAGAACTGCGGTTTTCAGATCCCAGAATTTTTGATCATCCTGTAATTTATTTAACAGGTCACGAAAGCTTTGAATTATCAGATAGAGAAAAAGCAAATGTCAGAGATTACTTAATTAAGGGTGGAATTATTTTAGCAGAAGCTTGTTGTGGTAGGAAAGCCTTCGATTCTTCTTTTAGAAAAATGATTAGTCAAGTCTTACCGGCCCAAGTTTTATTGCCTGTTCCTTTAGAAGAAACAATTTTTAACTTACCCAATAAAATAAGAGAAGTAGGAACTACTCCGGCTTTAGCCAATTTGCTAAAATCTTCTAGAACAACACCAAGATTGGAAGCGATTTCCTTACAAGGAAGACACGCAGTAATCTACAGTCCATACGGTTTGGCTGGTGGTTGGGAACTCTCTCAAAACCCCTACTCCCTAGGATATGATGATTCCTCTAGTTTGCTTTTGGGGGAAAATCTTCTCTTTAATTGTTTAATAGAATAGTATTATCAAAATTTTTTATTTTTTCCACAAACCATGCAAATTGCAATATTCTCGAGCACTTACAGGTTTAAAAGAAAATTCAGCTTCAGGTTTATCGCCTGGTTTTAAGAAAACTTTTGCTATTTCTCCTGAGCTTGACTCTGCCTCAATCCATTCAATATAATGTTTTTCTTCCATTGGGTGAGCTACACTACCAATTATAACTTTTTTTCCTTTTATTACAGGGATATGCTTTTCTATGCTTGCTTCAGTGGTATTTTCTTTCATTAGTTTCATTGGTTCTCCACAACAAACCAAAACCCCTCCGCCGGCATGATTTACTTCAACTATATTCCCGCAGATTTCACATTTATATATTTCTTTTTTTTGTGTCATACTCTTCTAGGTAGAAATAACTATAAAAACCTTATTGAGTACTGCTTATTATGGCTATTAATCCTAAATGTGATAAATGTAAGCAAGAGTTAACAGAATTCGGAGCAATTTTATTGAGTCCTCCAGATAAAGAAGGCAATGTAAAAAAGTTTCACATTTGTAAGGAATGTTATTTTAAATTAAAAGAACAATTAAAACCACAAGAGAATTAAAGTTACTAAAAAAGATGGTGAAGATATTTATTGGACCAGCAGGAACAGGCGGAGCAGACTTATCTAATTTTTCTAAATTAAAGGAATTGGGCTTGGATGCAGTAGAAATAGAATTTACTTATAGTGTTTGGATGAGCAAAGAACAAGCCCTCAAGATTAGAGAGGCAAATAAAGAACTAGGTTTAAAATTAAGTATTCATGCGCCCTATTTTATCAATTTAAATTCTGAAGAGCCTAAAAAAATTGGAGCCTCGCGAGCAAGAATCTTAAAGTGTTGTGAAATAGGGCATTATTTATCTGATGAAAAGCATAAAGTTCCGATTGTTTTTCATCCTGGTTTTTATCTGAAAAAGTCTAAACAAGAGTGTTTTAAGATAATCGTTGAGCAGATTAAAAAAATTCAACTTGAGATTGATAAAAATAAATGGAATGTTATACTTGCTCCAGAAACAACAGGCAAGCCAAGCCAGTTTGGAGATTTAGACGAATTGCTTCAAATTTCTAGTGAAGTTGGCTGCGGTATTTGTGTTGATTTTGCTCATCTTAAAGCAAGATATAACGGAAATATAAACTATTCAGAAATAATGGAGAAGATAAAAAAATCAAGTCTCAAAAAAATTCATGCGCATTTCTCAGGAATAGAATTCACAGCAAAAGGCGAGAGAAAACACCTAGTTACTCAAGAAAAAGATATAAAAGAACTCTTTACTTATCTAAAAAAGTTAGATATAGAGAT
>VGKO01000026.1 GCA_016867035.1 Candidatus Pacearchaeota archaeon | reverse complement strand
CACAATTGCAAAGAGGATAACTACTTTCACTTCTTTTTTCATGATTATTATTGTTTCTTGTAGTTTAAATATTTTATTATTAGTTAAGAAATCAAACTAAAAATTCCTTTCTGAATTAAAAATACAGCAGTAAAAATCATGAAACCATAAGAAATTGGAATAAATACTGCGAACACAAGTATAATTCCGCAAAAAATATCAATTATACTAGCGAAATCTCGTCCAAGTAAAAAAAGCGCACCCTTCACAATCAAGTATATTGCAAATATCCAAACAATTTTATCAGGCAAGCTTTCAAAAAAATATCTCAAGACAAGAACAATTGCCGATATAATATCAAGTATGCCTAGTATTTGTATCATTTCTACCTCTTAAAAATGCTTCCGCACATTTTTCTTGTTCTTTCTACTTCTTGCGGAGCTCTAAGTTTATGATTTGCTTGCTGAGTATTTGAACCTGCGACACATTGAAAGGCGGTTGCAACAAATTCTATTTCTCTTGGAGTTCTTGGTGGGGCTAGGGGGTCTGTAAATCCTGAAACAACATAATTAAGAAGAACCTCTATACCATAACCAATTCTAAGCTTGCTATCTGCATTAAGCATATTTGAATAAACAGGACTAAGTAAGGTGCTTAATGCTGAAGTTTTATATGCTCTTTGCCCACTTAAAGCACTCATCGCACCACAGACAGAGCCGATAGTCATTAATCTTCCTCTTTGTAGTGGTTCTGTTAATTTCACAATTTGTTCGGGTTGTATTCCTTCTACATCTGCATCAATAGACAAAAATACCTTATTATCTGGAGAAATTCTTTGTAATCCATAAAAAAAAGCACCAGCCTTTCCTAAATTTCTTTCAAGTCTTATTAATTCTGCACCCGCTCGCTGAACTTCTTCGGCAGTATTATCTGTAGAACCATCATCAACAACAAGGGGCTTGAGTTCTATTCCTGCTATTCTGAGTCGTCTTATATTTGCTATTATCGCCCGAATATTTCTTTCTTCATTGTATGCACATATAAGAACAGGTATATTTTCAGGCATATTTATTCCTTGCAACAATCAATTGCTTTCTTTAAAGCCTCTCCGATTTTTGAGAAAAAACTCTTATCTTCCTTTGCTAAATTAATCTTGCTACTGCTGTTAAGTTCTTTATCTTCTGCAAGCTCTCGCTTAATATCTGCGTCATACACTAGCCCTTTTTGTTTAACATCGTCAACTTTAATCATTCCAAGGTTTAAAGCCCAGAATAAAGAATACATTTTGTAAGCTTTATCAAATAAATCATGGGCTTCTTTTTTATCGCCTTTGCCAAGCATTTTTGTTCCAACTTCCATTAATCTCATTGATGTAGCTAACAGGTGTTTAGAAATGCACCAAACCTCTCCTTCATAATCTTTTATTATTTTCTTTAGCAAGTCTTTTCTCATTTCTCTTACTTCTCGCAAAAGTTCATAATACTTGTCTTTGTGCCCTGTTTTTTCTGCTGTAAAAAACAAATGTTCCTCAATACTAATAAGATTCATTATGGCAATGCTCAAATCCTCGTCGCTTGATAAGTCTAGCTTTTTTTCTTTAGTTACTTTTTCTACTTTCTCTAGTAATTTTTTTACATCTTGTTCGTTTGTCATTTTGTTTTGTGTTTTTAATTTACTATTTGTTTTTATTTTTATATTGAACTTATTTTAATTAATAAGTTTGCAATTACGCTGACTATTATTAAGAAAATTAAGGGTATAAGTATCTTTTGGTAGTTAATCATAACCCTATTATCATTTATTTTTTTCAAGTAATTATTAGCAAGCATAGCAAGAATGAAAACAATTGTGCCTATAATAACTCCGAATAATACTTTATCTATTCCAAAGATTACATTGCCAAGAGCACCCATTACAGGCTCGCCGTTAATTTTCCAGTAATATAATGGGACAATAAATAATGCATAAAAGGCAATAATGACTAATATTTTTCTAAAAAGGAAATGAATATTCTTTCTATTAAGGTAATCAATCATCCAGGCTATACTTGAGACTATTAGAGCACCAAACCAAATTCCTGTAATAATATCATTAATACCCCAAGCTCTAAGAAAACCAACACCCGCTCCAACAGCAACAGTACAAACAGGGCAAACCATTTAAGAATTATTTAAAGGAAGATTTAATTTTAATTTAAAGTAATTTATTATTGGCGTATCGCCCACATAACATTTGTTCTCAGCACTATCGTAATATAATGGAACTCTGAGGTCAGATTGAGATATTTTACATATTTTAGCTGCTTGAAGAATTAATTGGGTGTTGACTGGCTTGCTAATTTCAAGATGCTCGAATTCAATCTTGCTAGTTATATTATTTAGTGCCACAAACGCATCTACTATTTTACAATGCGGGCAGTCATATCTGTAAAATAAAATATTTTTCCCAAGTGTTTCGTTATTATTGGATTTGTATAAATAAGCCCCGTATAAGAGTGCTATAACTATTAAGGATATTACCAAAAAACCCCAAACAACTTTCTTTGCTTTTTCCATTTTTTTAAATCTTTTTTGAATTTATATAGCTTATGAATTTTAGGTACTATTTTCAGACAATAAACATTTAAAAACCTATAGATATATTGATTAATATGGGAGCTGGGGAAAAGATTAAGTCTTTTATAGCACAATGTGGAAGGGTTTGGCATTTGCTTCGTAAACCTTCTAGCGCAGAGCTTAAGGGAGTTTCTAAAATATCTGCAATAGGACTAGGGTTAATAGGATTATTAGGTTTTGCAATCTCTGTAATAATGACTTTTGTATATCCTAAATAATTTTTTATAATTAAAATTTAGAGATGCAAAGTCATACAAGATAAACTATTCATGAAAGGAGGTGTAATATGGCAAAAAAATCAAATTTATTAGGCGCTTGGGCTTTCTTTATTGGAGTAGTTCTAGCAATTATTGTTGGAGTTCTTTCTGGTTTGGAAGTGGTAAGTTTAGGAGATACTGTTGTACTCTCTGTTCTTTCTGCAGTTGGAGTAATCGTAGGCCTATTTAATGTTACAGGTGGAGAAAAAACACCTTTCCTTTTATCAGGAATATCTTTAATAATTGCTAGCGTCTTCGGAATGTCTTTAATGGCTCTAGTTCCTGCTTTAGCAGGAATATTAGCAGCTCTTTTAGCAATCTTTGTTCCAGCTACAATAGTAGTTGCAGTAAAGAATGTTTTCGGACTAGCTAAAAATTAAATAAATTAAATTTTTATTTTTCTTTTTTATTTCTTTTTCTCTTCTCTTTTTATCCAGTTTCAAAATCGAAACATTTATAAGTCCTATTTTTTTACTTTTATTAACTTCTTCTCAGAGTTTAACTACTGAGCTGGAGCCAGTAAATATAAAAATCAGAAAAATTAATATAAATTAAAATAAATAAAATGGTAAATACCGAAGGCAATTTGGGGAAAAGTGTCGTCTCAGGAAAACCTAGGTTTGCATAAGACAATGATATTTGTTATAAAGGTTACAACAAACAAAGAAGATAGAGCAATGGAAATGATCTCTGACAAAGTTCATAAAAAAAATCTTAATGTATATTCTCTTACACGCCCACATGGACTTAGAGGATATATTTTCTTAGAAGCTGCAGACCGAGAATCAGCAGAAGAAGCAGCATTTAACTTACCCTATGTAAAAGGTATTATTGGAAAAACACTAGCCTATGAAGAAATTAAAAATATGCTAACTCCAAACTTAGAAGAAGTAGATATCAATAAAGGAGATATTATTGAAATTATTGGCGAGCCATTCAAAAAAGAAAAAGCTAAAGTAACTCGTGTAGATAAGCAAAAGGGCGAAGTAGTTGTTTCTTTGCTTAATGCAGTTGTTCCTATTCCAGTTACAGTTAAAATCGATAATGTCAGAGTTATTAGAAAGGAAGAAGAAGCAAATGCAGATACAGAAAGTTTAAATAACCAACAATCAGAAGAAAATTCAGGAGAAATGTTACTATGATAATTAAGTTAATGGTTGACGGCGGAGAAATGAAGCCAGGCCCAACAGTTGCTCAAAAAATTGGACCTTTAGGAATTAATATGGGTAAAGTTATTTCTGAAGTTAATCAAGCTACTCAAGAATTTAAAGGTATAAAAGTTCCAGTAAGTTTAGATGTTGACCCAAAAGCTAAAACTTTTAAGGTTGAAGTTTCAAGCCCACCAACCTCTGAGCTATTAAAGAAAGAACTTGGAGCAGAAAAAGGTTCAGGAGATCATAAAAAAAATAAGATTGGAAATATTTCTATTGAAACAGCTATCAAAGTTGCAAAAACAAAGCACTCAGGAATGCTTGCAAAAGATTTTAAGTCTGCTGTAAAAAGTGTAGTCGGAAGTTGTGTCAGCCTGGGAATTCTTGTAGAGAATAAATTAGGAACAGAACTCGAACGAGATATAGAAAAAGGATTATTTGATTCAGAAATTAAAGCTCAGAAAACAGATACTTCTGCAGATAAGAAAGCCAAACTTGAAGCTTATTATCAAGAAGTTATCAAAAACCAAGAAGCTCTTAAGAAAGCTGAAGAAGCTGCTAAAGCCGCTGAAGAAGCTGCTAAAGCCGCTGCTACACCTGCTGCTACAACTGGCGCCGCTGCTGCTGCCACACCTGGAGCTGCCGCTACACCGGCAAAACCTGGCGAGGTAAAGAAAGAAGAACCAAAAGCCGCTAAAGGAAAAGAAGCAGCCAAGAAATAATAAGTTTATAAAAATATTTATAAACAAACCTGCCCCAGTTTAAATCAGGGGGATGTAGTATAACCTGGTTAGTATCCGAGCTTTGGGAGCTTGAGATCCCGGTTCAAATCCGGGCATCCCCACTTTTAAAATAGTGAAAGATAAAAGTAAATAAAATCAAAAAATAAAAAAACAAGAAATTAAAAACGAACATGGGAAAATTAGAAATAGTAGGTTCATCCGGAAGATTTGGAGTGCGTTATGGAGTTAGCGCTAGACGTAGAATTGATGAAATAGAAAGCAAACAAAAGAAAAAGCAAAAATGTATTTTCTGTAAAGGTATTGCCAAAAGAATATCCAAAGGGATTTGGGTTTGTAAAAAATGTGGAAAAAAATTCGCAGGGCATGCTTACTACTTAGAATTATCAAATGCTGAACAAGCAGAAGAAAAAGCAAAAGCTAATTTAATAGAAAAAGAAAAGATTTTAAAGAGCAAAACAGTTAAAGAATCAAAGGAAACTCAAGTAAAATCACCAAAACGAAAATCTAAATAAATCTAAATAAAAATGGTCAACTATAAATGCTTTAATTGCGGAAAATCTTTGACAGAGAAAACTCTAGAAAAGAGATTTGTTTGTCCTTATTGCAATTCAAAGATATTTTATAAACCAAGAAAAGTTATAACAAAGGTTAAAGCAGTTTAACCCGAATTAATAAAGATTATTCTAAAATGGAAAAGGAAACAGAAACACAAATTCAACAATTACAAATGTTTGAGCAAAATTTACAATCTTTGCTAATGCAAAAACAGGCGTTTGAAATGGAATTAACCGAAACTGAAAATGCAATGACAGAATTAGATAAAGCCGAAGGAGAGGTTTATAAAATTGCAGGAAGTTTAATGATAAAAGGTTCAAAGCAAGAGATTTTAAAGGATTTAAATCAAAAAAAAGACTTACTTAGTCTTAGATTAAAGACCATTAATGATCAAGAGAAAAAAATATCTGAAGAAACAGAAAAATTACGCGAAAAAGTTCTTTCTAAAATAAAAAATCAAAAATAAAAACGATTTTTTAATGTTTATTTTCCAAATACTAATATTTAAATTATATTTTTATTTTGTTTAAACCGACGAGAAAACTCGATTTTTTTGATTTTTCCTGCGAATTTTTTATATATTTTATGATAGAAATATTTATAAAGTACCTATAATCAATCTAGATATGGCATTTGATGGATTAAAAAAGATGTTCGGAAAATCTTCCAATGAATCTGAGTATGTTGAGATTGATTTAGGGAAAGAAGCTAAAAAAGCTAAGATTTTAATCAAACCTTTCATACTAAAGAAATTTGAAGATGTAAATGAAGTTCTAAACTACTTAAGAGAAGGATACACAATTGCAATAATTGATATAAAGCCTCTTAAATCTAAAGATATCATTGAAGTTAAAAGAGCTATTTCAAAGCTAAAGAAAACAGCTGATGCCTTAGAAGGAAATATTGCTGGATTTGGCGATGGAATTGTTATAGTAACTCCTCAATTTGCTGAAATAGCAAAAGTAGCAGGCACAGAAGCAATCAAAGAAGAATAGTTCTACTTGCTTTTATTTTTAGTAAACTTATACTTACTTTATTAAAGGCTTCTTTAAACCAAAAGACTTTAAACCTATGTTTTGCTATTATATCTAATAGCTGCTTTAATAACGGATTTATACCCTTGCTATAAACTACTGCTATAATATAGCTATAAAACCAACATGAAAGTATTATTTATTGAAACTCAGAAGAAACTAAACAAAGAAGAAATGCCTAGCTTTGATGGCTTAAATCTTATGCCCAAAGAACTATTTTTAGCTTATAGTATACAATACAAGTCTTTAGCCGAGCTAATAAAGAAAGAACTAGAGTCAAGTGGCCATAAAATAGCCGGGTTTCAACAAGTTCTAGGTTGTTCTAAATTAAAATTGAAAAAGGGTTTAGCTATACTATTAATAGGAACAGGAAGATTTCATGCTTTAAACCTAGCTTTACAAAACTCCAGAGTCTATGTATTTGATGAAGGAAATATTACTCTAATTAATGCTTCTGAAATTGAAAACCTAAGAAAGCAAAGGCAATTACAATTAAATAAATTCGTTTTAGCGAAAAAACTAGGGATTTTAATCTCAACAAAGCCAGGCCAGGAAAACCTAGCAAAAGCCGAACTTTTGAAGAAGAAGATATCTAAGAAATATCCTGAAAAACAAGTTTTCTTCTTTATTTCGAACAACATAAATCCTGCAGAATTTGAAAATTTTGATATTAATCTTTGGATTAACTCTGCTTGTCCTGGAATTACTAATGACTCTCAAAAACTAGTAAATATCGTCGATATTTTAGACTTTTTAGACTAAATTCTTATATATTTTCAATAATAGAAAAGTTTATAAAGTGTCATAATTTTAGAGTTACAACAAAAAAGTACACAATGAAAACACAAATTTTCACCACATTGTTTTTAGCAGTTTTATTTTTATCAGTTGTAAGTGTAGCTGCAGCTAATTATACTTTATCTTCAACAAGTTTAAAAGTAAATCAACCAGCAACAACTTCTAGTTTCGCAGTAACTCCTACAAACTCTTCTGTTTTATCTAATTATACAATAACCTCTGGTAATTTCTCTTTAGATGATAGTTCTGTTGTTACAGTAAGCGGTTCTTCTTTAACTAATATTAATACTACTCAAACTGTTAATGTATCTACAAGTGGATTAAACTATAATAAAATGTCTGTTGGTAAAACTTATTCTGCTATACTTAAAGTAATGGATAATAACAATGAACAACAAAATGTTACAGCTTCATTCGAAAGAAGCTTTTGCGATTACGGAGAGAATGGAACATGGTTAGAAATAAGCGATATAGAAGAAGATGAAGATTTTGAATGGAATCCTCT
>VGKO01000025.1 GCA_016867035.1 Candidatus Pacearchaeota archaeon | reverse complement strand
AAAATTTCAAAAACAGGTAAACATGGTGCTAGCAAATGCAGAATTGAAGCAATAGGTATAGTTGATGATAGAAAAAAGATAGTTGCTGTCCCTGGCGCAGATAGATTTGAGGTGCCTATGATTGAAAAAAAGAAAGCCCAAGTTCTTAGTGCTAATGAAGGAATGGCTAATGTTATGGACTTAGAAAATTTTGAAACCCTTGATGTTCCGGTTATTGAGGAATTAAGAGGACAATTGAATCCTGAAGATCAGGTAGAATATATGATAATTGATGAAAAACAAAGAATCATCAAGAGGAAGGTATAATTATGGCAAAAATCGCAGCAGCCCAAGCAAGACTTTTTAAGAATATATTTGTTTGCAAAGAATGCAAATCAAAAATAAGAGCAGAGCCAATCAGAGTCATTAATGGAAAGGTTAAGTGCAGAAAATGCAAGAGCAAAAAGCTCCGACCAATCAGAAAAAAATAGTTAATGATGGGTATTAAAAATGAGTTTTGTGTTATATGATTTAAGTTTCTTAGTTGTGTTTACTCTAGCAATTATTATTTTTCTTTATACGCGAAAGCATAATCTTAAACGTGACGGTATAATGTACCTATATAGGACTAGTGTTGGACTAAAAATAATTGATAAAATAGGAAAAAAGTATCCTCGGACTCTTAAAATTTTTAGCTACATAATTGTTGCATTAGGATATTTGTTGATGATTGTGATGATTTATTTCTTAGTCGAGATAATTAGAATATTTTTAAATCCTGCTTTTGTTCAAGCAATTAAAATCCCTCCTTTGATGCCCCTTATTCCTTATTTACCTGATTTGTTCCAAGTTAGCTGGCTTCCTCCTTTTTATTTTACTTATTGGATTATTGCAATAGCACTTGTTGCTATTTTCCACGAAGGGGCTCACGGTATTTTTGCTAGATTTTACAATGTAAAAATAAAATCAACTGGTTTTGGTTTCCTTGGACCGTTCTTAGCTTTCTTTGTTGAACAAGATGATAAGCAAATGCAACATAAAAAGATATTTCCACAACTTACAATATTAAGCGCAGGAGTTTTTGCTAATATCTTACTCGGGGTTATTTTCTTCTTAATTATGATTGGATTTTATGCCCTAGCCTATGCTCCTTCTGGAGTTGTTTTTAATGATTATACCTACTCCCTATTTACTCCAGCTGAAATGCAAAACTTGAGTTTAAATGGAAAAATACTTGCAGTTGAGGGATTAAATTTAACTGGAATAACTTTATTTGAAAAAAATTACTTTATTTCTCCTGAATATTTTAAATTAAATCAAAGCGAGTTAACAAGTTCAACCTATATTAAAGCATATCAAGATATGCCTGCGATAAACAACCAGATTTCAGGAGCAATACGTAAAATAAACGAAATTCCTGTGAATAATCAAAAGGATTTCTCTAGAGAAATGTCAAAATACAAACCAGGAGACAATATAACTCTAGCAACAATCTCCTTAAGCCAAAAAAATAGAACTACACAGACTTATAATATGACTTTAGCAGGAGATTATACTAATAACTCTAGAGCTGTTATAGGTACTGCTGTATTATTGCCTTCTGGAAAAGGAATTAGAATGGTTATGTATAGACTCGTGAATTATTTTAAAGAACCCGGAGTTAATTATGAGCCTAAAGATAATTATGAATTAACAATTTTCTTTTACAACTTGCTTTGGTGGATTGTATTAATTAATTTTAGCGTTGCTCTTACAAACATGCTTCCAATGGGAATATTTGATGGCGGAAGATTTTATTATCTTACAATACTAGCCATAACAAAAAAGAAAAAGCTTTCTGAGCAAGTATTTAAGTGGACAACAAAAATAATACTGGCAGTTTTTGCCTTGCTTATGGTTCTATGGGCTTGGGGTATGTTCAGATAATTTATTAAATGGTTTTATTCTAAGAATATTATGATCATCACTGAAAATCTTAAGCTATTGAAAAGACAAAAGTACAGCGTTGCTGGCAAACACTCTGCTGTTCAAGTATGCAGATGGACTAAAAACTCGCTAACTGGAAAAGGCGAATGTTATAAGCATAAGTTTTATGGAATTCCTAGTTGGAGATGCTGCGAGATATCGCCTGCTGCGGTTTGGTGCGATAATCATTGTTTGCATTGCTGGCGAGCAATTGAAGCAACCCAAGGAAAGAAAATGCCCTCAAGGAATTTGGATTCGCCCGAAGTAATAGTAAAAGAATGCATAAAAGGCAGAAATTTACTTATGTCTGGTTTTGGTGGCCATGATACTCTTGATAAAAAAAGATACCTCGAGTCTAGAGAGCCAAGCCATTTTGCAATATCGCTTATAGGCGAACCAACTTTATATCCTAAAATAGGAGAATTAGTAGAGTTATTAAGAAAAAAAGGAAAAACTAGTTTCATTGTTACAAATGGCTTGCATCCAGAGGTAATAAAAAAGCTTGAGAAGAAAAAACAATTACCTACGCAATTATATGTATCTTTAAACTCAAGCAATAAACCCGAGTTTTTAGAATGGCATAAATCAAGTCTAAAAGATGCTTGGAAAAAATACAATCAAACTCTTGATTTAATGAATAAAATTACTAAAAAAGGAAAAAGAACAATTCTAAGAATGACAATTGCTAAAAATAAAAATACAGATGCCAAGCATATAAGGGAATTCTCAGAAATAATAAAAAAAGCTAATCCGCTTTTTATCGAGGTAAAGAGTTATATGCCTTTAGGCTATGCAAGAGCAAGACTTGGTTATGAATATATGCTTACAAGTAAAGAAACTCGAGATTTTGCCAAGGCCCTTGCTAAAGAACTAGGAAAAGAATATACAATTATTGGCGAGCATTACCCTTCAAGAATATGCCTTGTTGGCAAGAAGAAAGATAAAAAAAGAATGAAGATACAGAAAAAAGAAATCTAATAAATTCGCAACCTTTAAATACTCATATGAACACTTTTTCATATGAAAGAACATTCAGTTAAAAGCAACCAGTACCATGTTTTCTTTGGCAATCTAGCTAATCCCCTAAGAGTAGATATAATAAGTATTCTAAAGAATAAAGAACTTAGTGTTACAGAAATAAGCAAGAAACTTAGAGTCGAACAAAGTAAACTGAGTCATGCTCTCGCTAATTTAAGAAATTGTAATATTGTTTCTGTAAAACAAAAAGGTAAAGAAAGAATCTACAGCCTAAATGAAAAGACTATCATTCCCATATTAAACTTAATTGATAAACATTCACAATTAAACTGCGGAGGCAATTGTGCTTTTTGCAAACACAAACATTAGTAAGAAGAAAAATGGCTAAAATAATATATCTAGATAATGCAGCAACAACCCAAACTGATTCTAAAGTACTTGGGAAAATGCTTCCTTCTTTTACCAAAGAGTATGGAAATGCTTCTTCGAGTCATTTTTTTGGCAAACAGGCTCGCGAATCTATTGAGAAAGCAAGAGAGATAATTGCTAAAAAATTAAACTCTAGCCCTGAAGAAATAATTTTTACTTCAGGCGGGACAGAAAGCAATAATCTTGCATTAAAGGGTTTGTTCTTTAATTCGCGAAACCGAGAATTAGGCAAAAATCATATTATAACAACAAAAATAGAACATGATTGCATTTTGAATACTTGCAAATGGCTGGAGAAACAAGGAGCAAAAGTAACTTATTTAGATGTAGATAACCAAGGACTTGTTAATCCAAAAGAGATAGTTTCTGCAATAACCCCAAGCACTCTTGTTGTTTCAATAATTCAGGGGAATAATGAAATTGGCACTTTACAGGATATTAAGGAAATAGGCAAGATTTGCAAGAAAAAAGGAGTTTATTTTCATATTGATGCATGTCAGAGCTTTACTAAAACTCCTATAGATGTAAAAAAACATAATCTTGACTTGGTAACAATAAATGCGCATAAAATTCATGGACCTAAGGGAGTTGGAGCTTTATTTATTAAAAAAGGAACAAAGATAGAAGCCTTACTGAATGGTGGTGGACACGAGCGTGGATTGAGAAGCGGAACAGAAAATACTAGCGGAGTAATTGGTTTTGGAGAAGCTGTTAGAATATCTAAAACTCAAGATATTAATAAAATACAAAAGCTTCGAGATTATTTTATTAAACAATTGTTAAAAATTGAAAAAACTAAAATAAATGGTTCTTTGAAAAATAGACTTGCTAATAACATAAACCTTTCTTTTGGAGATATAGAGGGCGAGGCGATTTCAAGCCATCTAGAAAACTTCGGGATAGTTATCTCAACCGGAAGCGCTTGTGCAAGCCATACTTTGAAGAAAAGCCATGTTCTCAAGGCAATTGGATGTAATGATTTAGAAATAAATAGTTCAATTAGAATTAGCTTAAGTAAATACAATACAAAAACACATGTTGATTATTTTATAAAAAAATTAAAACCAGTTGTAAAAACTCTTAGACAAATGAGCCCTTATGCAACCACTTAATAAAAGCAATAAATAATTATAAAGTCTTAATACTTAATTAAATAACAAAATGGCAAAGAAAAAAGATGCATACGAAGAATTCGCAGGGGAATTCAAGAACGAAGCCGACTTTGAAGAAGAGCTCGAAGCAGAAGACTTGGACCCCAAACGAGTTCAAGAACGGCACTTCGAAGAAGAGGAGACTCCTGCAATAGAAGATAGAGAAATCATTGCTGTTAAGAAAAAGAGAAAATAGCTATGAAAAAACCTTCTAAAACTCGTACTAGAGATATTCATAAAAAGATGAGCTTCTCAGAGTTACTTGAAAAACACCCTGAAGTAGCAGAAGAATTGTTTTCAGCCGGAATGCATTGTGCACATTGCCCTGCTGCAAGTTTTGAAACAATCGAGGAAGGTGCAATGGCTCATGGATTAAATCCAAATAAAATAATGCAAAAACTAAACAAAAAAATTAAAAAGAAAAATAGCAAAAAGAAAACTAAAATAAAGAAAAAGAAAAAATAATGGATAAAAAAATAATTAAATTCATAGAAGAAGCTAAAAAAAGAGGATATGCTTCTCAAGTAGATACCTTCAAAAGAACAAAAGAGGGTGGAAAAACTTGTGTCTTCAAAAAAGGGAATTTAACTTACACCGATACTTATTTTGGAAATTTAATTGATTGCGGACAAGAGCGAGTCTATGAAAATGGAAAAGTTATTTGGGTTATGGCTTACAGGGGCGGAATAATAAAACACCAAGAACTTCATTTTGATGCTTTTTATTTTCTCAAAAAGTGCATAAGTAAGATGCCAAAAAATTTTCCTGCACGAGGACCCAAAGTAATGAAAGACGGAAAATGGAGATATGAGAACAAGTGGAAAGGCAATATAGAAAGTTTTACTGGCGAGGAAAATATTTATTATCAAGGAGAAAAAATATGTTTTAGATATTATCTTGGAGGTTTAATCAAAAATAAATCAAAATGAAACCTCTTGAATATAGCAAGGAAGCGAAAAAGCATTTCTTTAGCCCAAAATATGCTGGCGAAATAGCGAATGCTGATGCAATTGGGCAAGTAGGCAACCCTAGTTGTGGAGATGTTATGCGAGTTTTCCTTAAAATAAAGAAAGATAAAAAAACGGGTAAGGAAAAAATCGAGAAAATTAGATTTAAAACAATGGGTTGTGTTGCAGCCATAGCCTCTAGTGATGTTGTTTGCGAGCTAGCAGAAGGAAAAACAATAGAACAAGCCCGCAAGATTACAAGAAAAGATATTCTAAAAGCGGTTAAGGGCTTACCCCCCATAAAACACCATTGTTCTTTACTAGGCGAAGAAGCCTTGAACAAGGCGTTGGATAATTATGAGAAAAAGTAGAAGAGATAACAATAACCTTTAAAAAGGGCGATTTACAATAGATTTTGTCACACTACATCGCAGAAGTTCAGTTTCTGAATACATGCGCATAGGTAGAAGACATTTAATAGGAGAATTGAAATGACAACAAAGGAAAACTTTTTGAAAGCTTTTGAAGAACTCAAAAAGCAAGAAGATGAAAAGAAAGAACAACGTAGCTTTAAACAGAGTGTTGACTTAATTATAAATCTAAAAGACTATGATATTAAAAGAACAACCATAAACACTTTTGTTTTGCTTCCACATAAAATTAAAGAAAAGAAAATAGCGGGTTTCTTAGAAAAAAAGTCTAATCTTGTTGATACAATCACTAAAGTAGAATTCGATGACTTTAAGGACAAGAAAAAGATGAAACAACTAGTGAAATCTTATGATTTCTTTATTGCTAGTGCAAAACTGATGCCGTCTATTGCAGCAACCTTTGGAAGAGTCTTAGGTCCTGCTTCTAAGATGCCTTCTCCACAACTTGGAGTATTAATGGCAGAAGATGAGAATAGCATAAAAACTTTAATTAAGAAAATTGAAACAGCAGTAAAAATTAGAACAAAAGAACCAACTGTTAAAGTTTCTATAGGTAAACAAGGAGATAAACCTGAAGATTTGGCTGAAAATGCGGCCGTAGTATTTAATGAAGTTTTCAAAAACTTGCCGAGAAATCGAGAAAACCTTAAATCAATTTTAGTTAAATATACGATGAGCAAACCTGTAAAGGTTAAATTATAAAATGGCTGGAAAAACACAAGTTTCAAAAGAAAAGATTGAAGCAGTAAAAAAAATAGCTGCAAGAATAAAAGAAGGAAAGTGCATAATGCTTCTTTCAATTAAAGGAATTCCTTCCTCACAATTACAAAAAGTAAAGAAAGAATTAAGAGGCAAGGCAGTTATAGAAGTTGCTAAAAAAAGTATTCTTACTAGAGCTATTGATGAAACCAATGTTCCAGAATTAATGAAATTGAAGGAGAATATCCAAGAAGATATGGCCTTACTAGTATCAGATAATGATGCCTTTGAAATTTCTGCTTGGTTAAATGATAATAAAACTCCAAGTTCAGCTAAAGAAGGACAAATATCAGATTTAGATATTCCTATTGATGAGGGACCAACTGAATTAGTTCCAGGCCCTGTTATTTCTGAATTAGGAGCATTAGGATTACAGATTATGGTTGAAGATGGAAAGATTACTATTCGAAAGTCTAAAGTAGTTGTAAAGAAAGGAGATAAAGTAACTGCAGGTGCTGCTTCAATCTTACAAAAATTAGGCATAAAGCCTTTTATGGTTGGATTAAATCCACTAGCTTTTTATGATTCTAGTTCAAAAAAAGTTTATGTTGGAGTTAAAATTGATAAAAAGAAAACTTTAGAAGAGTTTCTTTCTATATATGCTAAAGCAAAAGGATTCGCGATTTCAATTGCTTATCCAAGCAAAGAAACAATTGGAATGATATTAGCTAAAGCTAATAGTCATGCTAACGCTTTAAATAAATTACAAAATAAAACTCAATAAAATTCGGGAGGAAAACAATGGAATACGTATATGCAGCTTTGTTATTGCACAAACTTGGCAAACAACTCGATGATGCAAATATAGCGAAAGTTATAACTGCAGCTGGTGGACAAGTTGATGAAGCAAAGGTAAAGACTTTAGTGGCTAGCCTTGCTGATGTTGATATAAACAAAGAATTAGAAAATGCATCTGTGATGGCTGTAGCTTCTTCTGGCCCTAGTGCTGGAGCTTCTGAAAAGAAAGAAGAAAAAGAAGAAGTTAAGACAGAAGCAGCTGCTGAAGGACTAAGTGCACTTTTCGGATAAATCTTTATCCAAGAGTAAATCTGAAGTGCACTTTAGCTAGTTTTACTTTTAGTAAAAAAGTAATTCGGCAGCTTAGTGTAATCTGGATTGCACAGAATACGTATTAACTTCTTCCTAAATTTAATTGAAAATTCTTTTATTAGCATAATAATAAATTCAAAGAAATAAACATGAACAAGCTTGATAAAAAATGCAGATTAATAACTGCAGATAGATTCGGAGCAGATATTATTCTTAAGGAATATCCTGAAATAATCCATAATATTAAAAGATGCAAGATGGAAAGGGGAGTAGTTTATGATTTTTCAGAAATAGATTCCACTATATTAGAAGAGTTTCTTTCAAAATATCCCCTGTTTAGCTATGCAATAGTGGATTTACATTCTAATTAAGTTTAAAAATACTGTAATTCTGATATTATTAAGCCGACGTGGGATACAGAAAATCAATTATTTTCTGTCCCTTCAAAACAAGTATATTTTGAAGTCAATGGTACTCTACATTGTCCCACAGATTACTTTAAAAATAATCAAATATTAAAGAAATTAAGCCGACGTGGGACAATGGTACTCCGCCTGCCTTGAGAGCAGGTTTCCGCAAGGATTTCCCGGTTCGATTCCGGGCGTCGGCGTTCTTATTAAAAGTGGTTAGATTAGAATCGAACCTTTGAAATCTTTTAGCTTCTATGAATGGTATAATAAAAACTAGGAATAAGATTATCAAAAAATAAACTAAAACTATCTTCTGCCAAAAAGTCTTTTCCAGAAACTAGGCTTATCTTGGGCGGCAATCTTAGCAGCCATTTCTTCATCATCAATTGTTTCGTATTTTATAACTGGCTTTTCAGACATTTT
>VGKO01000024.1 GCA_016867035.1 Candidatus Pacearchaeota archaeon | reverse complement strand
TTTTAGTGATAATGGTTTGCTTTCTAATCCTAATAACCAATGGGAAAAACTTTATATTCCTGGAATTATTGTAATTATTATAGTGCTTGCTCTGATTTATTATTTGGAAAGCAGAAAGATTCATAAAAAATTCAGACATCATGCACTTGAGCTTAAGAAAACACTTCAGAAAAATAGCAAAAAATGAAAGCCCTTAAACCAGCGCATAGAGAACATAAAAGGTATCTTTTAATTAGCGGAGCTTCAAGTCGCGAAATTGATGAAGCTATTATTCGATTTTTGGGTGTTTTAGGTTATGCTAAAGCAAGTCCGATGTTTGTCAAAGATAATTCTGGCAAGCATAAACAAGCAAGTAAGATTATACTTTCAGTAAATCGCGCTGAGTTAGAGAATATCAAGGCTAGCCTTGTGTTTTCAGGCAAGAATATTCGAGTTGAGCGTGTTTCTGGAGCGATTAATAAGCTGTAGAATTTCTTTTCGAAACATTTAAAAACTTTCAAGCTATAGATAATTTGGATTGAATGAATGGAATGAATACGGATTATCCGTTTTCTAGTATACTTTAAATAAACAAAATAAAAACATAAATTAAAAAATAAAAATAATAAAAACTAAAATAAGGTACTTATAAAAAATGGAATCACAAGAAATACAAAATCAAGCAATGGGCTATGATAGGGCTGCGACAATGTTCTCGCCTGATGGGCATATACTTCAAGTAGAATATGCTGAAAAAACAGTGAGACTTGGCTCGGCTAGCATTGGCTTTGCTTGCTCGGATGGGGTTGTTATACTTGCAGATAAAAGGGCAAATGATAGTTTAATGGTTGCTGAATCTGCTAATAAGATTTTTGAAGTAGACTCGCATATTATAGGTAGTGCTGCTGGAATCTTAAGCGACGCTCGAGTACTTGTAGAAAGGGCTCAATTAATAAGCCAACAACACAGAGTTACTTATGATACCCCTATTGATACTATTACTATAATTAAAGATATTTCAGATATCAAACAACAATTCACACAACACCCGGGCGTAAGACCTTTTGGAATTTCTATGATGATTGCGGGAGTTAATGGCAAATCACAATTATTTGTTTCAGATGTTACTGGAAACTTTTTCGAGTATTATGCTAGTGCTATTGGCGAGAATGATGATAAAATTAAAGAAGCCCTTCGTGCTGGATTTAAAAAAGATATGAAAACCGAAGATGCCTTAAAACTCGGATTGCAAATCTTTAAAGAAGTTAAGGGCAAGAACTTTAATGTTGAAAACTTTGATGCGGCTGTAATAAATAATAAAGATAAAAAGGTAAAAAGGCTTAATGGAGAAGCTTTGAAGAAATATATTAAGTAAAATGAGTTTAACAAATTCCGAAAGAACAGTGCGAATAGGTAGGATAATGTCAGCATTGGGTTTATTAGCAATATTGGGATTTACCGCTATTCCAGATAGGATTGTACAAGAACATCCTGCATATGCTCCAGTAACCGTTGGCTCTGCTATTATTTGTTCTGCAGTTGGCGCAGGAATTGCCAATTATGCTGCTAGAAGAAATAAACCTTATAGTGCTTCAAATTAATAAAAACAATAATATGGCAAATAAAAACGTACCTGCAAAATTGAAAGTTGGCTCAAAATTCTTTGAGATAATGGTAGATGTTGAGCAGGCTGTTAAAATGCGGAAGGGAATGCCCGTGAATATTCAAAATATACTTGTTGTAGACGGGATTTTTACTAATATTAAAACAGGAGCAAAAGCATCTGGAGCTGACTTGCAGGCTGCTTTTCAAACAGAAGACTTGTATGCTATTGCTGAAAAAATTGTTAGAAAGGGAGATATAGAAATACCCCAAGAATTCAGAGATCAAGAACAAGAGAATAAAAGAAAAAAAGTAATTGACTTTTTTGTCAGAAATGCTGTTGATGCTCGTACAACTAGGCCATTCACACCACAACAAATTGAGAGCGCTCTTGGGCAAGCTGGAGTAAATATTGACAACAAACCATTTGAGCAAATTATAAGCAATGTTACAGAAGCACTTGGAAAAATACTTCCTTTAAAAATTGAAACAAAAAAATTAGCTATCACTATCCCTGTGATTTATACAGGCAAGGCTTATGGTGTTGTTAATGAATATAAAGAAAAAGAAGATTGGCTAGCTAATGGAGATTTACGAGTGGTTGTTAATATTCCCGTAGGATTGCAATCTGAATTTTACGATAAATTAAATGCAATAACCCATGGGGCTGCTTTAAGCGAGGAATTAAAGCAGTAGAGTAGAAGATAGAGGACTTAGATTTATACTAAAAATACTAAAACAATAGGTTTAAAAATCAACTTTTACTTGGCTAATTGAATAAAATAAACAAAAAATGACAGAGAAAAGTAAAAAAGAAATAGTAATTCCTGGCGAGATTATCGCTAAGGGAGACGAATTCTTACCGGGCGATTGGACAATGAAGCAAGGTGATAATGTAGTTTCTACAAGGCTTGGAGTCGTTGAGAAATCTGATAAATTAATAAAAGTTATCCCTTTATCTGGAGTTTATATTCCTAGACCAGGCAATACAGTTATTGGCGAAGTAAAGGATATTGCGGTTGCGGGTTGGATGATGGATGTTGGTGGACCTTACAGCGCTTTCTTACCTTTAAGAGAATGCCCTGGATTTATTGAGACTTCGGAAATGGAAAATGTTTATGGAATCGGAGACTTATTAGTAACTCAAATATTCAATGTTGGAAGAACAAGTGTTGATTTAACAATGAAATCTCGCGAGAGGGGAGCATTAACTAAAATAAAGGATGGAACAATAATCAAGGTTAATCCTCACAGAGTTCCTAGAGTTATAGGAAAAGAAGGAAGCATGATAAGTTTAATAAAGAATGCTACTAAAACAAATATTACTGTTGGACAAAACGGAATTATTTGGATTAAAGGCGATAAAATTGATGATGAATTATTTGCTGAAAGAGCAATTAAATTTATAGTTGAAAATACAACCGCAGATGGATTAACTGAGAAAGTTGAAAAATGGCTTGCAGAAAACAAAGAAGGAGGAAAAAAATAATTTTAATAAATAAAAATGGCATACACAAAAAGATTTGACGGAAGAAAATTAGATGAACTTAGACCGATTCAAGCAAAAGTTGGAGTTATTCCTAATGCCGATGGTTCTGCTTTATTCGGACAAGGCGATACAATTGCTATTGCTGCTGTTTATGGGCCAAAAATATTAAATCCCAAACATCAACAAAATCCAGAGAAAGGAGTTTTAAGAGTGCATTATAATATGTTATCTTTTTCAGTTGGAGAAAGAATTAAACCAGGAGTTTCTAGAAGAAGTCAAGAAATATCCAAGGTAACTGAATGGGCTTTAACACCTTTAGTTATGCTTGATGAGTTGCCTGGAACAGTTATTGATATTCATATAAATATCTTGCAAGCAAATGCAGGAACAAGATGCGCTGGAATTAATGCTGCTGCAATGGCTCTGGCTCATGCTGGAATTCCAATGAAAGAAATGATTTCTGCTGTTGCTATCGGAAGTATGGGCGGAACAATCACTACTGATATTAGTAAGGAAGAAGAAGATTACGAAGAAGATGGCGAGAAAGCAGCTACAGATATTCCAATGACTTTCTTATCAAATTCAGAAAAAATAACTTTGCTTCAATTAGATGGAGCTATTCCAGCTAAAAAGCTTAAAGAGGCTTTAGAAGCAGGAAAAGAAGCTTGTAAAAAAATAAATGAATATCAGAAAAAAGCTCTTAAAGAGTATAAATAAAAAATCCAATATAAAAAAATGACATATAAAGTAATGAAAAAAAATGTAATGAAGGCAATTGCTGCTGGTAAGAGACTTGATTCTCGCGAGTTATTCGAGCAAAGAGAAATAGAAGTTAAATTCGGAGTTTCTAATAAAGCCGAAGGAAGCGTTAGTGTTAAAATGGGAAAAACAGAAGTTGTTTGCGGAATAAAAATGGGTGTTGCTGAACCCTATACAGATCATGAAAATGAAGGAACAATGATGACTTCTTTGGAATTAACCCCAATGTCAAGTCCTGATTTTGAATATGGGCAACCTTCTATTCAAGCAGTTGAAACAGCAAGAATAATTGACCGAGGTATTCGCGAGTCTGGATTTATTGATTTCAAGAAACTTTGCATTAAAGAAGGCGAAAAAGTTTGGAGCATTTTCATTGATTTAGCTACAATAAATGATGATGGTAATTTAATTGATGCAGGAGCACTTGCTGCTTTACTTGCATTAAGAGTTGCTCGTTTCCCTGTTTATGATGAGAAAAAAGAAAAAATTGAATTTGGAGAATTCACTGATAAAAAACTTCCATTAAATGTAGATAAAATGCCTGTAACGCTAACTTTCTTTAAGATTGGAGATAGTTTGTTCTTTGATCCTACTAGAGAAGAGGAAGATGCTTGTGATGGACGATTAACAATGGAAATTTCTAAGCCAGGCAAAGAAGAAATGATAAATGCAATGCAGAAAGGCGGAGAAGCTTGTTTAACAATTGATGATGTTGAGAAAATGGTTGAAGAAGGAACAAAGGCTCACAAGAAACTTTCAAATTTAATTGAAACAGAAGTAGAGAAAGCCGAGAAATCAGAAAAGCACGGCAAAAAGAAATAAAAAAGGTTTAAAAACACCCAAAAATCACTAATAATATGATAGAACAACTCGAAAACCAATTTACAAGATACGAAGTTGCAAGAATTCTGGGAGCTAGGGCATTGCAAGTAGCAATGGATGCGCCACTTTTACTTAAAATTCCTGAAAAAGAATTAGAAGAAATTAATTATAATCCTATTGAAATTGCTAAACGCGAGTTGACAGCAGGAGTTTTGCCAATTACTGTTAATAGACCATTACCAAAGAAGAAAGAAGCTAAGATTAAGAAATTATCACAAGAAGAAATTGATGAAATAAAAAGAAGAGAAGAAGAAAAAAGAAAAGAAGAAGAACTTAAATCTAAAGTTGAAGTTAAGCCAGAAGTTGAAGAAGTCAAGGAAAAAGCAGAAGGTGAGGGGGCTGAAGAAGTCGTTGTTACAGAGAAAGCAGACGAAGATGAAATCATGGAATTAGCTACTCCTGAAGATGAAGTTGAAGAAACCTCTAGTTCTAATGAAGAAGAGGCTTAGTTAGATTATTTTTTGGCGAGTTTCCAGAGTTTTATGTTATTCAGTTAGCTTTTTATATTTCTTATAGCTTAGTAATTTATGTTAGCAAAAAATATTAAGAAAGGACTTTCAAAAGTTTATGATTATTTTTCTGCAAGAGATTTAGTTCTTAAACAACAATATATTTTTCATCTTAAGGGTGAATTTCAACCCGATAACCCACAATTAAAATTAATTGGTTATGAAACTCAGAGATATTGTAAAAAAGTTTCGTTCTTTTTAGGCAAGCTTCCTAATTTTCTAGATTTAATGTGGTTATTATTTGCAAGGGAAATGAATTTTGATTTAAATACTACTCTTCTTGGTTTTATACCTCTTGAATTTGCTAGGGCTTTTGCTCGTTCAGTAATCCATTCTAGGCAATCTTCTCAGGAATCCGAGTTAATTAGAAGAATGAACGCAGCACTTATTCCTTCTGAAGACTTAGTTCCAACAAATAACGAGTTTGGTTATGGCGGAGATTATTGGAAGAAGTGATAATTTTATATACTAATTTTTCTTAACTAATATATGTTAATTAAAGAGGTGATTGCTCGATATGTTCGCGACTCGAGAGGCGAGAAAACTATAGCTGTTTCAGTTAATGGTTGTGTAACAATTGCTCCTAGTGGAAAGAGCACTGGAAAATATGAAGCTAAACCCTACAATGTTAGTTTAGAACAGGATATTAAATTTCTTCATGGATTAAATTTAAGTTTAAATGTAAATTATTTTGAAGATTTATTTAAAATAGAGAAAATTGTTAATGGAAAAATTGGGGCTAATAGTCTGTTTGCTCTAGAATCAAGTATTATGAAAGCCCTTGCTAGCGAGAAAGGTAAGGAATTATGGGAAATTCTAAATCCTGCTCTTGATTTAAGCGTTATGAAACTTCCAAGAATATTAAGCAATACTCTTGGCGGTGGCGCACACTCGCATTCAAATTCTATTGAAAAAGAAAAGCCGGATTTTCAAGAATTTTTGGTTACTTGCAATGCAGATCCTTCGAGAGCACTTGAAATTAATACTTTAGCTTATGAAGAAGCTCGGCAGATATTAAAAACTCTTTTTGGACAAGAACCTATTAAGAATGATGAAAATGCTTGGGCTTCAAGTTTAAGTAATGAGCAGGCACTTGAAGTGATGAAAGACGTTCAAGAAAATATTTTTGAAACCAGCGGAGTACATATTGATATTGGATTAGATGTTGCAAGCTCGCAATTTTTTAAGCACGGAATTTACGAATATCTAAATCAAAATAAAATAAGAACCCCCAGGATACAAGTAAGATTTATTGCAGAATTAATTAAAAAATATAATTTATTTTATGTCGAGGATCCTTTAGATGAAGAGGACTTTGGCCGACATGCGGAATTGCTTTCTCTTATAAATAAAAAATGTTTAATTGTTGGCGATGATTTAACAACAACAAATCCTGAAAGACTTAAGAAAGCAATTAAAGAAAAAGCAATTAATGGGATTATTGTAAAGCCAAATCAAATAGGTTCTTTACTTAAGGTTCATGAAGTAATGATGCTAGCAAAGAAAAATAAAATTTATACAATCGTTTCTCATCGCTCTGGCGAGTCGGTAGATAATACAATTGCCGATTTGGCTTTTGCATGGCAAGCAGATTTTATTAAAACCCCTGTGATTGGCAGAGAAAGACTTGCAAAGGTTAAACGATTAGTTGAAATAGAAAATAATCTTCGATTATCTTCTAATCCTCGCTTTAAGAGGTAAAGCTTCGGAAATAGAAAAGAGTTTGAGATAAAAGGTTTTATTAAGTTTAATTAAACTTTATTTCGATTGCAGCAAGTCTAGCAAATTCTAAACAATAAATCCGGCAGAACTCGAACAAGTTGAATTAAAACTACTAACTTTTATTTATTAGCGGGTTTTATTGAGCCGAGCCGAGGCGGATGTATTTTATTATTTAGAAATAAGTTTTCTAGTAAATATAAATATTTAAAGGCAACTTTCTTACATGAGGCATGCCAGATCAAGAAGCAGGATGTGCCGATTGCATAATGGGACCTTCTTGTTCTCATAGAACTGGCACTGAAGAAGATTTAATTATTCCTTATATTGTTTGTACTCCGCATTATGCACATTTAAGCCGAGATTGTTGTATTACTTTTGGACAAAATAATGAGAGTTCTTGCTTTGTCGATCCATCAGAAATTGAGACGCGTGTAGATTCTACTAAATTAATAAAAGCGCATGATATAAGGGCCATAGGAGATAAAATTTGGGTTGTACTTCGTGATGCTAAACTTGAAGGTTTTTTTGAATTTCTTGTTTCTCCTCAAGATATGTACTACCAATTTATTTCTCCTGCTGAACTCGAAGAGGGCGCAGGCAATAAATAATTCTGTAATACAATATGGGCGAAGAATATTCATTTACACTTGAAAGAACACCCTCCACAGATCAGGTAAGAGTTATTGATTATCAAGAGAAGGTTGGAAGAGTTATTTCTAGCGAACCTACCGATGCTATGGCTAGAAGCATTGTTGAAGACCATGTTGCTTTGATTAGACTTCTTGGGGGGGTTCGGCTTGAATTAGAACTTAAATTAGATTAATACATAAACAAAAGCCTTAAAAACCCTAAAATACTTGAGAAAATAACTTAGGCAACTAAGTATTAAGCACGTACCGACTGAAACAAACTCGGAAACACCCGTGCACTAATTATAAAACATGCCAAGAAAGAAAAAAACTGAAGAGCAAGTTGTTCAAGAAGAAACAAAACAAGAAACTAGCGAAGCTGTTTCTCAAGCTACACAAGCTACTGAAACTCCTGTTGTAGAAGTTAAAACTGAAAACTCTCAAGAAGGGGAAGAAAAGCCAAAAAAGAAAAGAGAAGTTAAGAAACTTTCTGAGAAAGAACTTAAAAGAGTTATGACTGATACAAAAGAAACTTTAGTCCCATTAACAGATTATATTGCTTGCTCAGTACATCTAGGAACAAAAGTAATTACTCCGGATATGAGAAAATATGTTTACAAACGACGTGCGGATGGACTTGCTGTTATTAATACTAATTTAATCGATGATAAAATCCGAGAAGCCTCAGCTTTCTTTAATCAATATGCTCCTGAAGATGTTTTTATTGTATCTAAAAGAGAAGCCTCTTGGCCTGCTGTTGAAAAATTCTCAGAAGTAACAGGCATTAGGGCTTTTATGAAAAAATATCCTGCCGGAATAATCACTAATTTGATTCTTGATAATTTCTTTGAAGCCAAACTTGTAATAATTTGCGATCCATGGGTCGACAAAAATGCTTTAAATGATGCATTGAGATTAAAAATTCCTACACTTGCAATTTGCGATACAAATAATTATGCTAGATTAATAACAAAAGTTGTTCCTTCTAATAATAAATCTAGAAAATCTGTCGGATTAATACTTTATATTCTTGCTCGAGAATACTTGAAATCTTTGGGCAAGGAAAAAGAAGCAAAAGAATTAAAGCTTGAAGATTTTGCTGGAAAAATTGAACAAGCAAATGAAGATGCTGACGCTGAAGCTAAAAAACAAGAAACAGATTT
>VGKO01000023.1 GCA_016867035.1 Candidatus Pacearchaeota archaeon | reverse complement strand
CTTCAAAAAAGTATACCAAGAATCACTAGCATCACTAACACTAATATTTGCCTTTAGAGTCATTGTTGTTGAACCATCTGCAGAAGTAGGACTAACAAAACTAATAGTTGGAGCAGTAACATCATCAAATAAAATAATTCTAAAATTCTGGTCTGATAAATGAGGAACAATCCACTCGATATAATCTAATTTACCATTTTCATTCAAATCATAAGCATCAACTCCCAAATATCTCGCGCCTTCTTCCCAATAAACTCTTATTTTGTTTTCTTCGCCAACACTATAGATCTCTTGAATTTCTGTAAAAGCCAAAACATTAGTATAATTTAAATCATCACTAGCACTCACAGTAACTTGTTTTCCGAAACTTGTTCTTTTTTCTTTTTTAGTAGGAGCTTCAGTATAATACTCTACTTGATATTCTGTAGCGCCATCATCTAGAACTACTTCTGTACTCTCGGATAAAACACTTTCTACAACATTTCCAGTCATTGCATTGAAAACAACTTTAAGCCAAGAAAGTAATGGACTTTCTTTATGTAACTCAATATCAATAACAACATTTCCAGTTAGTAATCCTTCTCCAGAATTTGAATCTGAAATTGTTTCTTCAACTTTAGTTACAACAATACTTTCAGATTGTGCGGGAATTTCTATAGTAACTGCTTCTGGCTCTTCTAATTTAACTGTTTTAATCCATTTAACCTTTTCCCCAACTTTTACTTGTCCTTGTTCTGTAGTTATAGAGATATTACTTGAAGAAACCAAGATATTAAACTCGTTACTTTGAACACTATATCCCGAAGGATTATAAGCAATTATAACTGCTTTTCTTGAACCTCTGAAATAAGGGTCAGAGGTAAGAGTCATATTATGTCCGTCTAAAACTCCTGTTATATTAGTAGTGATTAGTTCATAATTGCTTGCATTTACAAAGTATTCTTCAAGATTAATAATTGTTCTTCCAGAAGAGGATAATCTTAAAGAGGGGATATCTTGTATAACTTCTATTGTTGAGGCAACTTCTATTTCTTCTAGTGTTGCGTTTGGTTTTATTCCAATATCTATCTTTGCACGGCTTAGAGAAGTTTCATCATAAACTAAAACCGCATTTAATGCGCCCTCTTCTGCTACTATTTCAAATAATTTTAAATCAACAGGAACAGATAATGCAAAATCTCCCAAGAAATCGCGTCCAAAACCCTCTTCAACAAAAGAATAATCAGTAGTTACAATAACTTTTCCATTTTTAATCTTGATATTAACTTGAGAGTCTTCAAGTGTTGTTCCATTGTATTTTACACTTCCAGGAACAAGAACTGCTGTTTGACCTTCTTCCAAATTATAATCATAATCTTCCTCACCACTTACTTGTCCATTAATTGTATACTCGTCTTCCCCTATAACGGCTCCAGTCATTCCACCGCCATCCCCCCCTGAACTAGAATCTCCTGAGCTTGAACCACTTGAACCCGAATCCGAAGAGCCAGAATCACTACTTGAACTAGAATCTGAACTACTGGTTTCTGAAGAACTCGAGTCTGAAGTAGAAGATTCTGTTGTTGTAGTTTCAGTTGTAGGATTTGAAGGAGTTTCGGGAGCAGCAGGCAAATCATTAGAAGTTTCAGTTGTTTCTGTATTTGAACCTTCATCAGTAGGAGAAGTTTCGGTTGTTTCTGTTTCTTGATTATTTTCAGTAGTTTCACCAGAAGTTTCTTCTACAACCTCTTCAGATTGTATAGAAAGTTCAAAATCTAATGTAGGGTAAACAATTTTAGAACCAATTGCACCATAACCGAAACCACTTCCTTCAATTGGATTTTGTTCAGCATAATAATCTCCTTCAATTAAATTCCCCTCTATTAAATCACTTAAAGCCAATTCTTTTCTTTGACTACCCAAACTTACGGTAATTTTTGAGTCAGCAGGAATTAACTCGCCTGATTTAAAATTAAAATTTATTAAACCCAAAATAGGCTCGCCCAATTCATATTGGGGTTTAATTTCCATTATAACTAAACCCGTAGGGGAAATTGCATTAAAGAAAAAAGCAAAAACTGCAATTATTAACAATAGAATTCCAAAAACGAGCCAAGGCAACAGATATTTTTTTTCTTTTAGAGGATTAGATTTTCCCTTGCCCACGTAATGAGTTACAACCTTTTCCCCTACACGTTGATTATGATAAATATAGGGCCCATACTTCTTGCCATTTTTCACAGAATATTTTTTAAATGTCATAATACCTCTATTTTTTCACCTACAATAATAATTATAGCAAGTTCGGGTTTATAAATACTTCGGCTTTTTACCCTACGAAATTAGGCTTCAGAAACAGAAAAAATTCCTAATTTTTTCGTTCTCAATACCTTAAAATCGGACATTTTAGAATCCATGTTCCAAAGCCCTTTTTTAGAAATTTCAGAGTTTATTCTTTCTTCTTCGTAAGTTGATTTAGCTCCAGGCAAATTAGCAATCCTTGATTTCTCGCTATGTGGAAAATGTAGGACAAAATCCGAATTTATATTTTTTGAAACCAAACCCTCTTTAGATAACCTAGAATATAAATCCGCATCATCCCAAGAGTAACTCGCTATAAATTCATTAAATCCGTTTACAGAAAAAAAGTTTTCTCTATAAATAAATAAAAGCCCATTAATCTTACCAGCATTATAACTTCTTTCAACAGAAAGATTTCCTCTAAAGAAAGACTTTTTATCCAAACAATGCCTTTTAAAAAAACCCGGCAACAAGAATATTTCCGAATCAAGTTTTAATAGTTTATCAAATGAAGCGAGTCTAGCCGCAAGATTATAAGATTTACTAAGACACCAACTAGGATTGGTGTTAACCCGAAAGATTTTAATTTTCTTGCCAAATAAGAAAGAATGCTCTGCTAGGGTATTTTCTACAGGAACTCGAGAACCCCAGTCAATAATAATTATTTCTTTTACCGCTGGAAATTGAAGCCAAGAAGGTAAACAAATCTTAAGAAAAGTATTTCTATCTTTACAAGAAGAAATAATTGATATTCCTTTCTTTATTTCTTTTCCTAGCAGGTTTTTCATTGTATAAATTAATAGAGGTTATTTAAAATATAGATAAGTTGTTTGATATAACTTTTAAAGATTATTGGGTTAGAGAAATCATAAGATAAATATAACATATCTAACTATATGTTAAGTTATAAGAAACCTTAAAAGCCCTTATTGAGCTAATTTTATATGAATAAGGAAAATAAAATCCTTTTTTTAGTACTTTTATTAGGAATACTTTTTCTAACAATACTGTTCATAATAGGGGAAGCTATAAAAGAATATATAATTTTTGGATTAATAGCACTACTTTTCTTTTTAACATTAATAATTCTAAAATTGTACTTAAATATCCAGCACAATATAGATAAAAGCAGGCTTTCTATAAAAAAGAGAATAGTAACCATAACAGAAGAGTTTGATATATTAAAAAGAAGCATAACCAATCTAACCGAATCAGTATTGGATTACATGGAAATTATTAATTCCAGCAAAAGTTTAGAAGAAAAGATAAAGAAGAGACCGCGCACAACGTTATAAAATCTCTTGCGAGTAAAGGGAAAAGTATATTTATTAGATATATTAATAAAAAGAGAGTATTAATACTAAGACATGGGAGTAAAAAAAATATTGAATAATCTCAGGGGAATTATTGGATTAAGTTGGAGTTTAACCAAGGCAAATTTTAAACTTAGAAATGAGGGGAGCTACCTCGGTTTGTTTTGGTATCTTCTATACCCCCTACTAATGTTTGTTATTCTATTTACAATAAAGGGTGCATTATATAAAAACACAAGTATAGAATTCTATCCAGCATATTTAATGTTGGGGTTGATTGTTTATAATTTTATAACCGGAACACTCAGCAGTTCTATAAATCTAATGCTAAGCAACAAACATTTTATAAAATCAATGAATATAAATAAAAATAGTTTAATTTTAGCAAACGTATTGCAAACAACTTTCTCGCATGTATTTGAATTTTTCTTATTTTTTGTCTTACTATTGATAACCGGCGTTCCTTTAATTAACATCTTTTTTTATCCATTAGTATTTATACTAATTTTCTTTTTTCTGATAGGAATAAGCTCAATATTCTCAATAATCGGAAGTTATATCTACGATTTAAAGAATATTTGGACAATAGTATCGGGTATATTATTATTCGTAACTCCTGTTGCTTTTATCATCCAAAAGAATACTTCTCTAGAAACTATAAACCAATTTAATCCGCTTTATTATTATATTACTCTTTCAAGAGAATTAATAATTTATTCGAGAATACCTTCCCAAGAGATTATTTGGGGCGCAATAATTTGTAGCTTGGTTTTCTTTATTATAGGAACTCTAATATTTAATAAATTCAAAAGGAAACTAGCGGAGGTAGTTTAAACTAAACAATGGAAAAAAATATTATTTTAGAAGCAAGAGAGATAGTAAAAGAATTTAGTATAGAAACAAAATCGCAAAGTCTATTAGCCAAGATATTAAAAGAGATTTTAACTAAATCCCAGAAAAAAAAGATACGAGTAATAGATAAAGTAAATTTAGATTTAAGAAAAGGAGAGCTCTTAGGAATAATTGGTAGGAATGGTTCGGGAAAATCAACTCTTTTAAAGATTTTAGCCGGAATTTATTACCCTGGCGAGGGAAGTATTAAATGCAAGAAAGAGCCACTCTATCTTTCGGGTTGGGGACAAGGTTTACAACAAAGATTATCTGTAAAAGACAATATCTTTCTTCTAGGTTCTATAAATGGATTATCTCAAAGGGACATAAGAAAAAAATTTAGAGAGATAATTGATTTTGCAGGACTAAGGGATTTTGTAGAGGCCAAAGTTGAACACCTATCCTCGGGTATGATAACAAGACTAACTTTTTCTATAGGCATACATTGTCTAGAGCATAAAAAACCAGAACTACTTCTGTTAGATGAAGTATTTGGGGCAGGGGGAGATTTAGAGTTTCAAAGAAAAGCCCTAGAAAAAACCGAGGCCTTAATAAAAACTGGAATTACTATAATTTTAGTAACCCATAACTTAGATTTAATTCAAAAATATTGTAATAGATGCATCTGGCTAGAAAACGGAAGAATAAAAATGCAAGGGGAGCCAGAAAAGGTAGTAGAAGATTACACTAAATCTTTTTCTTAGTAAATTAAAATAATTAATAAACCTACAATATCAATATTCAGGAATATATAGTTTAATTTTTAACTATGTATAAAAAGCCATGTTTCTACGAAAAATCATGAATACTGAAACAAAGATAAAGATAATTCTAGTAGCATTTATTGGGCTACTTTTAGTTTCAAGCATTTTAGAATTCCTTTATTTTAAAAGAATAATTTCGCTAAGTTTGGGATTGCTAATTACAATGATTACACTTTTAGTATTATCAGAAGCCTACTTAAGAATTCAACATAATATAGAAAGAAAGTTTCTAAAGACAAAAAAGATGCTTTTTGAGTTACATGCAAGAAATGAAAGAAACCGTTCAGAACAAATAGGAATAGTAAAACAAAAGCTAGAAGAACAAAAAGAGAGGTTAAGTGAACTAAAATACTTGACAAACGAATTAGGAACGCTGGGAATAAAAAACGAAAGTAATATTGAAGACATAAACTATGTTCAGAAAGACATAATGCGCTCCTTACTTGAAGAAAAGATAAATAAAGGTAAAAAGAAAGAAAAAGAAGATGTAACAATAATAATAGGTACAAGAAATCGTACAGATTATAGATTAGAAAATTCCCTAAAAAGTATAAGACAACAAGGCTATCCGAAAGAACTTATAAAAATACTATTAGTGGATTATGGAAGTAAAAGTGAATTTAAGAAAACCTATAAGAAACTTTGCAAAAAATATCAGGCAGAATATTTAAGAATTAATAATGTAAATCAATGGAATCGTTCTAATTGCCTTAATCTTGGAATAAAAAAAGCCAACACCAAATACCTTTTAGTTTCAGATACAGATATAATTTTTGAACAAAATTATCTTAAAGAAGCAATAGAAAAAATAAAAGAAAACTCCTATAGCATAGTTTATTCAAAAAAGAATCTTTCTAAAGAAGGAGATATAACCCCAAAAACGAATTTAAAAGATTATGAAGAATTGCTAAGTAAAACAAAAAGAGGACACCCCTACAATTATGCAAATATGGATTTCTGGCAAGGAATGAGTATAATTTTGGGAAGAAAAGAGATATTTAAAATCCTGGGGGGGTATGATGAAAATTTTAGACTATGGGGTTGCGAGGATGATGATTTAATAAAAAGATTTAGTCAGGCAGGAGTTCAAATTATAGATATAAGCAAAAAAACTTCCCATATACACCAATGGCATAAAAATCTTGAGGGCGTAAATAAAAATAAGAAAATAAAAGAGCAAATAGAAAAAAATAAGGATTACATGAAAAAAAGCAAATCAATATTTAGATAAAAATAAAAAAAGTAAAAAATTCAACATTGAAATATGCACCAAAAATCACTAATCGATAGGGCAAATTTCTGGCCAATTTTTCGCGAATTTATTGGGAAAAAAATAGGACTAGTGGTTGCTAGAGGGAATGTCGGAGACAAGCTAATAAAAGAAGCAGCAGAACAACTCTTTAAGTATTTTAACATAGATTTTGAGTACGTCAATACTGAAAGAGAGCCCGATATATTTGATGAAGAAGTTTGTAAAAGAGTAGATGAGTTCGCAATAAACGGCGGGGGTAACATGGGCAACCTATATCTGAATACGCGGCAAAGAAGAGCTAGGTTGCTTAAATACAAAAAACCCATTACAATACTCCCGCAAACCTTTAATTCAAAAGAGGATTTTAATTACAAGAAAGTTTGGGTTAGGGAGTTAGAAAGTTTAAAGTTTAGACATGATGCAGAGCTTGCCCCAGACTTGGCTTTAGGTTATGTCTATCCTGGAAAAATATCCAAACCAAAGAAAAAATTGGGTGTTTGGATTAGAACAGACGTTGAAGTTAAAAAAAACAGAAAAATAAAATCCTTAGGAGATCCTACCTTAATTTGCAAAACAACAAAACAATATATTCTTTTAGCCGCGAAATACGAAAAAATTGTAACAAACAGAATTCACTTTGCTATTGCAGGGCTTATTGCGGGAAGAAAAGTAACTCTGCTACCCAATAGTTATTTTAAAAATTATTCTATATGGAAAACCTGGTTGAAACACCTGGGTTGTGAATGGAATCCTTTTTGGCAAAACGAAATAAATAATAAAATAACTAAAAAATAAAAATGACGAAAAAATTCAGGCACATTATACTAACTTTTTTTAATATTCCAAAATTTAATGAAGACCCGTTCCTAAAAGACAACCCTCTAATAAGAAAGATACTTTCTCAAGAATGGTTAGAAATGAGATTAAAATTATTTGAGGAAATAACTCTCCCGAGCATAATAAAACAAACCAATCAAAAATTCTGGTGGTTTATTATGTTCCATCCAGATACCCAAAAAGAATTTAAAGATAAATTTCAAAAAATACTTCCTAAAAATGCAAGTTGTATTTATGATTTAAATTGGCAAGAAAATATTTTTAAGAAACTTTACCGAGCTACAGAAGATTACTTTTTGTTCACAAGAATAGATTCAGATGATGCCTTTCATAAAAAAGCAATAAAAAATATACAGAATAGCTTCAAAAAAATATCAAAAAAACAAAACGAGGATTTTATAATAAACTTCAAAGCAGGATATAAATTATTCTTAAAAAATCAGCAATTATATCAATTTTATCCCCCCTACCCTGCTCATTTTTGTACAAAATGCTCAAAATTAAGAGCGACAAGAGACATTAACACTGGTTGGAATCATATCAACATAAAAAAGAAATTTGATTATTTTGAAATAAAAAATAAAAGACCATATTATATCGAAACTATTCATAACACAAATTTAAGGAATAGTTTGGACGCAGGAGATATAATCGAAAAATTTAGTCGTGAAAAATCAAAAAAAATATTAAAAAGAAAATTTGGAATAAAATTAACCTTAGAGAATATAAAAGATATTTACTTCAAAAACGAAATAATGGATTTACAGCAAAGCTCATATCAAAAGAATTACGAAGAAAATAACAAGCCGCCTAGAATAGAGATTATACAAAGATTAATTAATAAAATTAAAGCAAAGAATTATCTGGAAATAGGCGTAAAAAACTGCAATACCTTTAATAAAATAAAATGCCGGAATAAAATAGCCGTAAATCCTATAATAAATAACCGAAAAAAAGACTTTTTTAGCAGATATTACGAAGCAACCAGCAATAAATTTTTCGAAAATTATGAAAAATTATTAGGAAAAAATAAGCTGGAGGTTGTTTTTATAGATGGACTACATACATTTGAACAATCTTTAAAAGATGTTTTAAATAGTTTAAATCACCTTGATAACAAAGGCATAATAATTATGCACGACTGCAATCCTCAATCAAAAGCTGCGGCTTGTCCAAATCAAAAAGAAGCTAAAAAAATCGAGGGATTTAATGGAAATTGGAATGGGGATGTTTGGAAAACCATAGTTTATTTAAGAGAGAATAAAAAGGACCTAAATGTTTTTGTTATTGATCAGGACCAAGGAATAGGAATTATCTCAAAAAAAACAGAAAACGAGAAAAAAATAAAAGAATTAAAAATAAAACCAGGGGATTTAAACAAACTAACTTATTTGGAACTTGAAAAGAACAGGAAAGACTTCTTAAATTTAAAAAATAAAGAATATCTTGAAGAATTTATTAAAAAATTATAATCTTAAAAATGGTAGAAAAAAATAAATTAAATAGAATCCCGAAATATCCAAAAAAGTTAAATGGAGAATTTTGGGGCATAACTGCTTTCTTTAATCCGGCCAGATACGAAAACAAATATGAAAATTACAAAAGTTTTAGGGCTTGTAGTAAATTGCAAGGATTAAAACTAATAACCGTAGAATTAGTTTTTGACAATCAACCATTTGAATTAAAAAAAAGTGACGCTGAAATTTTAATACAAATTAGGGGAAATAAA
>VGKO01000022.1 GCA_016867035.1 Candidatus Pacearchaeota archaeon | reverse complement strand
AAAATAACTTTATCCACTTCTGTTAATCCTCGCATTGTTGCAAACTTAGCAAACGTCTCAGGCTTATAATCTCTTTTTCTTAAACTTGCAATTGTGGGTAGTCTTGGGTCCTCAAGCCCTTCATAATCGCCTGATTCGATTGCGGCTTTTATTTTTCTCTTACTTAATATTAAATCAGTAAACTTTATTCTACCCATGAAAAAAGTCCAAGGAAACTTCTTGCCAAATATTTCAAAAATCATTTTCTGCCTTTCTGCATTATCCCTATGGTCTTTACCCCGAATTATATGGGTCATTCCATATTCCATATCATCAACTGAAACTACCAAGTTCATCAAAGGCCAAACTCTATATTTATTTCCTTGTTTTGGATGTTTTTCTTCGCTTATTCTAGCAAGAGGAAAATCCCTCATAGCAGGATTGGGATGGCTCATTCCCACACCAGGTGTTTTAAATCTTAAAACAACCTCGCCTTGCTTGAAACCTTTCTTATCAAGCATCTTCCCCCATCTAACAAGATTTTCTTTTATCTCAAATTTTCTACAAGGGCATTCTTTTTTGTTTTCTGCAAACTTTTTAAAATTCTCTTGAGAACAAGTACAAACATAGGCTGCTTTTTTTTCAATTAGTTTTATTGCATACTCGTAATAAGTTTTCATATTATCCGAAGAATTAACATACTCATGGACATTACCAAAGAGCCAGTCACAGTCTTTTGGATGATTTTTATAAGCTTCTTTGATAGTTGTTTTAGGGTCAGTATCATCAATTATAATATAAAATTTCCCGCCATATTTTTTTACAAACAAAGAACTAAGCATGTTTGAAATAATATGCCCTATATGTAATGGTCCGGATGGCGCAGGCCTAAATCTCATTACAACTTTGCCTTTGATAGCATCAGGCAATTCAGGCAATTCATTAGGGTCTCGGACATCTCTATGACTTAATTTATCTGAAATTTTAGCAAACTCGCTTTTTTGTTCTTCCAGCGATAAAGAATTAACTTTCTTTACAACCTCATTAATTTTAGGCATAATTTCTCGAACTTGGGTTTTCTCAAGCCCTTCTGCAAACAAAGGCGAGAGTACACTAGAAGCTTGGCATTTGCCATCATGCTCAACTGCATTCTTTAAAGCATAACCGTAGATTTTCTCTTCAAACTTATCACCACTTATTTTTACCATCTTTAGTATCCTTTTTGTTTACTTAATCAAAAAGGTAAATCTATTTAAATATATTGTATATCTAAAATAAGTAAAATGGAAAGAAAACACCTCACTCCCTTAGATATCTTGGATATTATCTATACTCGGGTTCGTATTGCTACAAGCAAATTCTTTCTTAAGGTTGATTTACATAGTAGAAAAACAGGTTTTTGGGATAGAGCCTATCAAGATAGGCTTAAATCAGAAATAATTCAAGATTACGAGTATCTTTCTAACTTACTTAAGCGAAGAGGTTGGTATGAAACAAGTGCAAGGTACGCTTTAGAAGCCGATAATGCTTTTTGGTTAACAGTAAGGGATTAAGGGATTAACTAGAAACCCCGTTTCTTCTTTCAAGTCTATCCATCTTTTTTTCAAGCAAATCTACTCTATCCATTAATCTTGAAAGTCTATCAAGCACATCATTAATTCTATTATTAAGTTTATCACCATCATTACTTCCGTAACTTGAACCTGAAAAAGAACTAGAACTATTAGAGCCACTAGAACTGCTCGAAGAGTTATTTACAGGATTGCCAAAAAAATCAAATCCTGAGCTTGAGCTCGGACTAGGACTTGATGTTGAACTAGAACTCGAGTCTGATGAACCAAAAAAAGAAAATCCAGAACTAGTATTTTGGCTTGGACTTGGAACACTATTATCTACACTAGAATTAATAGAGCCCTTAACAGTAACATCCCCACTAATTTTCCTTAAATCAAGTGTCCTATTTTTTCTGAAAAAGCCAAAAGCCATAAATCTTATTGTACTTGGAAGTTTTTAAAGATATTCCCAAGAACAATATTAACCTTTAAAAACTTCTAAATCCTATTCTAACTAACTAATAGATTAGTTAATTAACACTAAAAAGAGGAAATGGCAGAAGATAAAAAGAAATTAGATTCTAAAGAATTAAAGAAAAAAGCAGAAGCAGAAGCAAAAGAAGCTGAATTTCGTTCTAAATATATAGAAGATATTCCAAGAATAATTGCTGCTGTTTCTCCTGAAAGATACTCTCTCAATGCAGGAGAAGTAAAAAAATTGCTTAAAAATGGAAAGTTTTGGGAAGCAGTTGATAAAGTAAAACCGGGCATAAAACCAGGAGATACAGATATGGGCTATGAATATAAAATTACCTACAACTCGCCTTATGAAACCCTTGAGCCGGTTTATTTCTGGATTTTAGATTTTATGAATCCTGATAAAACCGAGAAACTAGTGGATAATTTTATTTCTTCTCCGGGTTCAGGACATTTTTCAGAATTAATGGGCAAAGCAACAAGAATGCAAGAAGAAGCCATGAAAGTAATGCAAACAATCGGCGTTTTAATTAAAAGCATAATTAATATTATTTATGATTTAAGACAATTCGAACAAAGATTACAAGACTACAAAGATGCCGATTCCTCTGATAAAGTTAAAGCAGAAGCAGCAAATATTGCTCTAAAACAAATTTGGATGGATAATGTCGATATAAAAAGAGGCAACACCAGTGTTAAGGCAATGGCTTTCTCTCAGGCAAGTTTTGCTACTTTAATTGATGCTTTTATGTATGCAAGGTCTTTAGATCAAATAGAAAAAGAATTAGATTTGAACGAGAGAGTAAAAAGAATATTAAAAGATAGATTTCTTGAGTATAGCAACTGGAGGGTTCTTAGCGGTTCTGAATTAAAAAAACGTTTCAATATAGAAAAAGCTTATCTTAAAAGCCAAGTTGATTCACTTAAACTATATACTAGATGGGCAAAACCCTATCTAAAGGCAGCCGAAGAATTAAAGATGTCAACTTCAATGTCAAGTAGCTCAGCACTAGTAAAAGCTTTTAATACAATTTTAATGCAACTAGTTTTATTTAAAAAGGATGCAGTAAAAGTTCAAGACGAAGTTTATGATAAAAACTTCCCTCCAAGTTTTGCTAGATTGGTTGAACATAAAAAAATACGAGATTATAATGCTTGTAATCTAGTAGATTTAAGATTCCGCGGTATTCCTCAAAGATCAGAACAACACTATACTTTTGGAGGTAGGGTTGATGTTGTCTTCAAGGCTTATGCTTTAAACGATGATGAAATAAAATTAATCAAAAAGAAACTTGGTGAGTCTGATATGCGCGATGCTTTAAAGCTTGCTGAGGGAGCCACAGAAGAATCCTTGGGGCAAATACAAGAAGATATAGACCATTATCTTAAGGGTGTTGAAGATAAGGAAGATGAAGAAGAAGCAAAAGAAAGAGTAAAATCTCAAGACATAAATCCTTTTATGGCTCTCTTAGGTTTAGGAAACAAATCTAAAGAAGAGAAAAATAAAGAGCAAGAAAAGAACCTGATAATAAAATCCGATACCTATGCGGAAAAATATTTAAGGAATTTTGCAGAAACAAAAGCAAAAGGCTCCCTATTCACTGTTTACGATATCTACAAGAAATCCCATGGAATGGCTTCTGTTCCATTTAGAGACCAGCTTGCATTTAAGGAAAAAGCAGCCCCAAGTGTTGAGTTTGGCGATATATTTAAGAAATAACAAGTCCTTATTCTTTTATGAGTAGTAAGAAGAAAAACCACAAATCCAGAATAAAATCTGCTTTAAAAAAAGTTAAACTATCTGCAGATTTATTAAAAAAGAAAAAAGAAGAGAAATTAAAAGAAGAAAAAACCCCCGAGGATAAAATCCAAGAAAAGAAGGAAGAGAAGGTAAATGAAGAAAAAAGCAATCAACAAAAAGAAAACGGTTTTCACGAAAATATTCTTGAAGAAGACATTGGATTTGTTGCTCCAGTAATAACCTCACAACAAGCACAACAATCCCCAATACAGGGTTTTAGCTTAGAATCAACAGCAGCAGAATTTTCTACTCAACCTAGTGGTTTATCTAGCGATACTTCAATAAATTATACTGGCAAGAAGGCAGCAGGAGATTATTCTGGTTCAGCCAACTATTTATTGAAAGACGACCAAAGATATTCTAATGATGTCTCAAGCTTTACTCCTTTAGGAATGGGTATTGCCGATAATCCCATGAATCAAAATAGAAATGCCTTGAAAAAAACCGATGTTTTTAATCCTTTTAGCGAAGAAAGAAATACTAGAAGTGATAAGAATTGGGGCTCACAACAGGGGGAGCTAGAAGAGTTTACCCAACTTCAACAACAAGAACAAATCGAAAAAGAGAAAAAGAAACGCCAGTCAAGCCAATTTGCCTGATTATAAAATCTAAATGAGGGCTAAATGCGAGTCTTTTTAAATAACTTTATCCTTAATAAAATAAGAAAATTACCAAGAAAATTTTAAAAGAGGCATGGCAACAGAATCAATTTACGGTGGAAAATCCTATTCCTTAGAACCCCACTATTCTACTAATACTAGTTATGGTTCTCCAATAAGTTATGGAAGCGGGTTCTCAAGTTTATCGGCTGCAACAGATCCAAGAACAGCCAATCAAATTAAGGAAATTAGCGAACACCTTAATACAGGTATAAGAAACATAGAAGTTGGTTCAGTCGGCCCTGATGTTTTTGAATCTATTCCCAAACAACATTTCAAGGAGATGCAGAGACTTGCAAAATTAACAGGGGCAGAATTAACTTTCCATGCACCAATGGTAGATCCTACAGGCATTACCGATAGGGGTTGGGATAAGTTTATGCAGAAAGCAGCAGAAGACCAATTATGGAGCTCAGTAAAATCCGCAGCAGAATTAAATCCAAAAGGAACAGTTGTAACTTTCCATGCAGCTTCAACAGGATTGCCGGGGGCAGAAACAAAAGTAATAGAAGAAGTTGATGGTAAGAAAAAAGAGAGAATTGAATCTATGATTTACATTACTCCAGACGGTAAATTAGGACAAATAAAAAATGAAAAAAAATTCTTCCCTGATGAAGATACAGGTAAAATAGAAAGTCAATATGATTTTAATCCAATAGAAGAATTAAAAAGAAGAAGCCGTGAAGCTTGGGTTGAACAGCTTAGTAATCTTAATCTTTATGCCCATCGTGCTGGAGAGATAGTGGACCAAATTCAGTCTCTTGAAGACAGAAAGAAAAAACTTCCTGAAGAAAAAATAAAAGAGATTGATGATGAAACTATAAGAAGTTTATTTGAAGGGAAGGTTGACGAACAAGCAAAAAAAAGAGCAATTCAGCACGCAGACAGCTACCTAAAAGATGCTTATAGAAATATGAAAGCAAATATAGAGCTAGTTTCAAAAGTTTTATCCCAAGAATCCGAAGAAAAAAAGAAAGTTGACGATTACATAAAGAAAGTTTCTCCTGAATTAAATAAGTTCATCAATCCAATAGAAGAGATAGAGGATTTAGATAAATTTAGAACAATTGTGGAAGATGGAATGCAAACCCTAAGGTCAATTAAACCAGATAAAGTTCAATTATTAAGGCCGGCCAGGGATTTTGCTATAGATAAATCTGCTGAAACAACAGCAAATATTGCCTGGAAGGGTTTTAAAGAATTTAAGGACAATGCTCCAGTTATAGCTCTAGAAAACCATCCGGCTCAGCAAGCTCTAATCACTACTGCTGAAGACCTTAGGGATGTTGTTCAAAAGGCAAGAGAACAATTTGTTGAAAAAGCAAGAAAATCAGGAATGTCCGAATCAGATGCCCGTAAGCAAGCCGAAAAATTAATTGGTGCAACTTGGGATGTTGGACATATTAATATGTTAAGACGTTATGGGTATGATTCAGAGCACATGATTAAGCAAGCAGAAATTGTTGCACCTTTTGTTAAAAAAGTTCATCTCTCGGATAATTTTGGTTACGAACATACTGAATTACCTATGGGTATGGGTAATGTGCCTATGAAGGAGATAATGGAGAAGTTTGGAAAAGGAACAGAGGGCTATAAAGATGTTAAAAAGATAATTGAAGCAGGAAATTGGTGGCAACATTTTTCTCCGGGTGGCAAGTCCAATCATCCAATTGTCCAAACCTTGCAAGGATTCGGTTCACAATTGTATTCTGGAGTTCCAATGATGAATCAAATTTATGGTACTCCTGCCGGATATTTCGCAGGTTATGGTACAATGCTTCCTGAACAAAACTTTAGGGGGTATGGTGCAGGATTCTCTAGTTTACCAATGGAACTTGGAGGACAAATAGCAAGTAAAGATTCAAGATTATCCGGAACACCGATGAGTTAACCAATACAATTAATAAACTATCCTTCAAGAAAGGTTTAAAACCTCAAAAAACATATCATATAAAGATTTAAAAAATCTTTAAGCAAAGATATAAAAGATTTAAAAAATCTTTAAGCAAAGATATAAAAGATTTAAAAAATCTTTAAGCAAAGATATAAAAGATTTAAAAAATCTTTAAGCAAAGATATAAAAAAGAGGAAAAATGGCTGAAACAAAAAAATCAAAACCAAGTGTAAAAGATTTTCCAACACTTAATATTGTAAAAGAAACTGATATTGCAATGGATTTTGCTACCAAGGCTTATAAGAAATTTGATAAGTTAATCAAATCTGTTATTTTATTTGGCTCAACAGTAAGAAAAACAACTAATTCTAATTCTGATATAGATATTATTCTTTTAGTTGATGATGCTTCTGTTAAATTTGACCAAGAGCTTGTGGCTTGGTATCGCGGGGAACTAGGAAAAATTATTGCAGCAAACCCATACAAACGCGAATTACACATTAATACAGTTAGATTAACAACCTGGTGGCAAGATGTAATGCGCGGAGATCCGATTGCAATTAATATGATACGTTATGGTGAAGAAATTCTTGATTTTGGGGGATTCTTTAGACCCCTAAGAATATTATTGCAAGAAGGTAAAATAAAATCTACTCCAGAAGCTATTTACACTTGTCTTGAGCGAGCCCCAATACACTTAGTTAGAAGTAAAAATTCTTTGTTATCTGCAGTAGAAGGAGTTTATTGGGCAATGGTAGAGTCTGCACATGCTCTTTTAATGACAGCCAAAATAACTCCTGCAAGCCCTGAGCATATTCCAATGCTGTTAAAGGAAAATTTTGTTGATAGAAGAATGTTGGATGCGAAATATGTTGCTATGTACAGAGATGTTTTTACTTTGCATAAAGCCATCTCCTATGGAGAAGTCAAAGAGATTGAAGGCTATGATATAGATGAGATGCAAGCAAATGCTCAAAAATTTATTGGCGCAATGGCCGAAGTTATAAGAAAATTAATTTAAGATACTAAGAGTTAATTTTACTTTTTCTTTTTATCCTTACCGGCAGCTTCTTGTTCTTTCTTAGCTTTTTCAGCTGCTTTTCTAGCTTCTTCGTTGGAAGCATATAAGGCTTTTCCAGCATAAGCTAATGCTAATGGCTTATCTTCGTCTTTCATTCCAGCTAAAGTATCATTTATGTAAGATTGAACCTTAGCCATATCTAAGTAAGCTTCTTGTTTATCTCCTTCTCCTCTTACCGAACTAAATTGTTCGTAGAAGAATGCTTTTTGAGTTTGTACAAAACCACTGGCTAGTTTAGCAATATCTTCTTCTGTTGCTACTTTAGTAATAAAGGTTACCCAATCCTTATATTGTCCAAAAGGAGTCATTTCAATCATAGTCTTTTTAGCTTTGTCAATTTCACGATTAGCTAAATTTTCTTTTAATTCTTCAATTGCTTGATAACTTCCGGAAATACCATAGGCTAAAGAAGTTAAAACCATTTCATTATTGCTATTAAGCATTGTTCCAAGAGTTCCTGCAACTAAAGAAGCTAAATCATTATTATAATCTTTTTGAGTTGATTTCATCATTTCGGCTACTTCTAAAGGAGATTTCTTTGCTAGTCGAGTTGCAAATTCTTTTTTCATTGGTTCTGGAACTCGAGCATATTTTACGTATTCAGAAAAAGCCTTCGCATCAGCAGGTTTTCTTGAAAAATTTCTTAAAGAATTATCAACACTAGTGCTAGCTCCTGCTAATCCTAATACTTGACCTAAAATTTGTTCTAATGTTGCTTCTGCCATTTTTATTCAATTATTAGGGTATTTTTCAGTATTTAAAGCTTTCTATTGTGTTGTATCTGCGTAGGAGTAACAAAACAAGAAGATTTATAAACCTAAAAAATACAATAAAATTATGGTAGATATATTGGATATTTTAAGAGCAATAAAAGAAAGAAGATTTGAAGGGGATTTTTTTACTGATAAGACTGCAGAAAGAATTCCCAAGGGTTCTTACCATGCACCAAGCTTTGTTTTAGATAACCCTGAGAACCACGATAATATGGGTTACCATGGCCATCTTCTAAAATTACATAGCGGAGAATATAGACGTTGTGGTTATTTGTTAACTTGTGATGATAATTCTGTTTGGTGCGTTGAGCACGGCGGTGCAAGATTAATTGATGCTAGAAGCCAAGCAAATGCAATAAGACAAGATGTTAGAGAACAAGTAAGTGCAAATCTTTTAATTAAACCCCATTTCCTACGAGTTAGCCCAAAAGATATTGCTTCAGGAAAGGCTTTTAGACTATTTGTCCGAGGCTAAAAAACAAATAAAAAAATAAAATGGCACATCTAGATAAAACAAAACCACAAGTACCAATAGCAATATTGCCATACACAACTCTCTGTGCTATAGTTAGGGATGAAATGATTAATCCTGCTCAGCTTCCAGGCAAGTCTGGAATAAGAAGTTTTGTTGAATCTCATGTACCTTATGTTGAACAAGCAGTTATTGTTGATACAGGAAGTGTTGATGGAACTCGACAAGAGTTAGAACAATTGCAAGCAGAATTTCCAAATCTTAAAGTTCAATATGCTAAGTTTGAAGGTTATGCTCAAGCAAGAAATCTCTCTATTGATTTAGCTGAAACACCAAGAGTTCTTGTTTTAGATGCAGATGAAGTTATAACCCCCAAGTATTTCTCTAGACTTTTAAATTGGCTTCAAAATTCTCCTGATGGAAAAACCGGGAATGCTTTTTCTCTAGATTTTTTTGAGGTTGTAAAAGGAATCACATCTGCTTTTGGGCACAATCCGCGATTATTTGATAAAAGAGAAGATAGAAGATATTTTAGTGGGGATTGGAAATACGAATTATTAGGAGAATCTCGACTGGGTATCCCGCAAGTGTCAGTAAAGTCTCTTCATGTCCCAAATACAGCTTGTAGAGTTTATCATTTTTTACCTAAAAATTTAGACCATCTTCAATTAAAATTGGATTGGTACAATACAACTTCCCCGCGTTCAGCACCCTCAAAATTTGGAAACTTCGAAAAAAAA
>VGKO01000021.1 GCA_016867035.1 Candidatus Pacearchaeota archaeon | reverse complement strand
AACTAATTAACAAAACAAAGAAAGCCACTCGAAAATAGCAATTTTTAGGATATTTTTTTATCGTCGACAACTTTGCAGTTTAATACAAAGGTTTATAAACCAATTCCCACATCTTTATTTATAAATTTAACCTATTCTAACCAATGAGCCTTACAAAAAAATGCCCAGATTGTGGAAGTAACAGCTTATATTATGACGATCAAAAAGGCGAAGTTATCTGTAATGACTGTGGTTTAGTTGTTGAAGAAAAGATAGTTGATACTTCTCAAGAAATGCAAGGTAGTTTTGATGGCGAAGAAAAAAAAGGTAGGGGTGGCGCTCCTTTATCTGACCAAAAGTTTGACAAGGGTTTAACAACTAATGTTGGAGAAATCTCTGATATCTACAAACTTAAGACTGATGAAACTCGTAAGTTTTTAAGATTAAAAAAATGGCAAGAACGCGTTTCCACTTCTATTGAAAGAAACTTGAGACTTGCTATGTCTGAGTTAAGAAGAGTTGCTAGTTTCCTAAACTTGCCGCCAGTAGTTAGAGATGAAGCTTCAAGAATCTATAATTATGTTCTTCAACGCGGTTTAGTTAGAGGAAGATCAATGGAATCCGTTATTGCTGCTTGTATCTATAGTGCTTGTAGAAGCTATAATATCCCAAGAACCTTACTCCTCAAATGCTAGTGATGTAGAAAGAAAAGAAATTGGCAGAACCTATAGATTCATTGTAAGAAAAATGGGAATCAAATCAACACCTTCAAGTCCAAAAGACTATATCTCAAGATTTGCAAATGTTTTACATCTAAGTCCTAAGACTCAAAATGAAGCAATTAAAATTTTGGGTAAAGCAGAAAATTCTGAATTGACTAGTGGAAGAGGTCCAGCAGGAATTGCAGCAGCAGCATTATATGTAGCTGCCTTACTTAATGACGAGAAAAAAACCCAAAGAGAAGTAGCAGATGTAGCTGGAATCACAGAAGTAACAATTAGAAATAGATATAAGGAGCTTTTAGATAGATTAGATTTAGAAGATAAAATCAAGATTAAAGAAGCAGAAAACAAAGCTGAAAAAGAAAAAAAGAAGTAGAAAGCCTTTTATATTGAATTCTTAGCAATAATTTATGGAACAAGGCCAATATTTAAAGCTAAGAGAAATGTTTGAAACCGCACTAATAGAGGTAATGGATTTACGCGGAATACCCGCTTTACAAAATAATCCTGAAGATTCTGTTATTAACCAAGCCTATCTTTTAACTCAATTAAGAAAATTTAAGGATGCAGAAAAACCAGAACAAGATTTACATAATCTAAGAGTACCCCTAATTTATTCAAGAATTTTAAAACTACTAGGTATTAGAAATCCAGAAATAGCAAAATCCGGGCAAATCGCAGTAATAGGACATGATTTCGGAAAATTAGATTTATTAGATTTAGTTGATAAATTAGACTTTACCCCAGAAGATTTTGAAAGAATGAAAAAACATCCAGAATATTCAGCAGAATATTTAAAAAAAGATGCTTTAGCTTCAAGAATAGCCCTTCTCTCTCATTATTGGCAACCACCTGCAAGAAAATATCCCCAAAAAATACCTTTTAAGATTAGTCCCCTGGAAAGAACTCTCTCTATTGGGCTTGGAATTGCAGATTACACTGATAAAGCCTTCAATACAAGAAATAATCATCTCAAAAGAACACCTCTGGAAATTGAACAAGACGCGAGTCTAAGACAAGGATATCCCTCACAAGAAAGAGTTTTAAGAGAAGTTCTAAGAACCTACGGGCCTTACCGCTTAATTCCTTGCGAATCAGATTTTTCCTTTAATGCTCCAACATTTAGAGGACTTATTGAGCAATGTTTTGGAACAGGAATTTTTGATTTATGCCAGAAACATTAGCTTAGTTAACTAAAATCAGAATTTATTTTTTTAGTTATCTTTTTATACTCCTTATTTTTAGATAATCTATGCGGGGATGCCGGAGTGGTCAAACGGGTCACGTTTAGGCCGTGATGCTTCATGCTACAGAGGTTCGAGTCCTCTTCCCCGCATTTAATATTGAGCGTAGCGAAATATTAGGATGAGAACCCCCCGAGGTTCGAATCTCGGAAAGTAGCTATGCACTTTACGAATCAAGAAATCTTAAAGATTTATTGAGCTCTTCCCCGCATTTTCTGTTTAAGTAAATAAAATTATATTCTAGAAAAAGAAAATGCGGAGCATTTAAGCTAATTCAATCTTATTAGCACTAAAATAAAGAGTTGCGCCATTTAACTCTGAAATAGATTTTTTTAAATCCGATTTATCATTAAAATAAGAATTATCCGAACTCAAGGTTAATTTAAAATTCATAGAGCCATAAGTTCCTATAAGAACATTACTCAAACCATATACTCCAGGAGTAGGAACATAATAGACATTATAGTTATCCTTATCTATTCTCAAAAAATCAACTCCATCTTTTTTTATTAAAGTATTTCCGTCAATTAAAACAAGAGTATAACTATCAGATTTTGAAGTGCTAGAAGCCGAAGTAGTCTGAGTAGGAGTAGTTTCTGAAGAAGTTTCAGCAACTTTTTTATTACCCAAAGTTGAAGCAATTTTATCATAAATTAAAGCTTTTCCAAAAGCAAGTCTGGCTCTATCACTAGCAACTGCAAGTCTTTTATCTAAAGCATTATAATCTTCTTCAAGATTAGCAATTGTTCTACCCTTATATTCGCTTCCAAGAGAATCTTTTTTAGGACCCTTATAAATATAATTAATTTTTTCAGGAGTAGTTATTTGCTCTGCTATATCTCCATAAACAGTTAAAAAGTCATTAATAGCACTGGAAGCAGGAGCTCCAGCCAAATAACCTTCTGCAGAATTCAAAAGATTATTCAAATTCATCTGCTCCAATTCACTTAAAGTGGAATTTTCTATTCCCAAACCATTAATTGCTCTCTCAATACTATTTCTATCAACCCAACATCTTATCTGATTATTATCACAATAACCTACATCACTCCATCTACTTGGTTGGGTTCCTTCCCCTGGATTTCTATTAGCACAAACTCTTATAACTCCCTGATTATACAAATCAGGATTAACAAATTGACTTATTCCTTGTCCAAGATTAGGAGTCAAAAATGCACCTGCTGAAGAAAAAGAACTTCCAGAAATGCATTCATTTTCTGTTGTAACCGGATTTGTTGCTTGCTCGCGAACAGTTTGATCTCTAAGATAATTCAAAGCAAAACTAGTTGAAACTGATTTAAATCCACATTCCTCTTGAGTATTAATTCTTACACAAATTTCTTGATATCCAGAAACATCAATAAAATCTTTAGCTTCACTAACTCTTCCGCCACGTTGTAAATAACCTGTAGCTACTACCTGAAGAGGTTTACTTGTATATCCTAAGGAAGTTGGCGAGCTCTTCAAATAAACCGTATAATAACTTCCAGAATCATTTCCAGCAGAGATAATGTAAGTTACCTTGTACCTTGAAGAGGCAGGAACGGTCGCAGTTGTATAAGTAGCTTCTTCAAAGAAAGCATGGAACTGAACAGGACTTTCTGGTTCAAACATAGATTCAAAATTATCAGGGTAAGTAGCAGAAACAGACATTTCACAAAAGTCACTTAACAAAGCACTACTGGTTATTGAACTTGCTCCAAATTGTAATTTAGAATCATCGCCGTATTTATTACTCATATAACCTGCAGATTTTTCAGCATTATTCCAACTATCTCTCACAAGCAAGTATTCTCCACCCCCTCTAGCTTCTGTTCTTCCAAATAAATTCAAGAATACATTTTTCAAGAAAGCTTCTGCAAATGGTCTTGCCTGATTCCAAAATAATTCGCAAAGATAAACACTTTGTATTGCATCACAAATACCTACTGTTCTATTTGTTGCAATACTTTCATTTAAGCAATCTCTATAACTTTCAAGTATATCTGCATAAGCATTTAATCCAGCATGTATTCCAGTAACACAGAAAGGAAGAACTACTCCATTATTTTGATTTCCAGGAAGTCCAATAAAATTAGGAAGGCACAAGAAAGTACTTCCTATTATTCCAGATTGGATAACATTATCGACTGGAAATTTTCCACCCAAATCGCATCTGGAAGTAGGGCATACAAAAGGATCACAGAAATTAAATATTATTTGACAATCTCTAACACTCATAAAGTCAGTACATTTACTTCCGCTATCTCCTTCTGAACCTTGAACTCTTAATGGTTGAGAAACTCCCGCGATATTAATATGTGTAGCAGAAGGGTTTCTAGCGAATTGCTCTTGAGCACTTTGAACTGCTCTTATAGCTTTTTGAACTAATTGCTTTGCTTGTTTTTCCTCAAGTCCAGGGAAACTATCGAGCATATTTCCAGTATTCAAATCAAATCTAGCACAATCTTGATCAATTCCAATACCATCCATCATGCCATCTTTACCAACATTGCAAATCCAAAAACTACTCAATCTTCCAGAATCTTGATAAGATTGTTTGGCTCCAGAACTAGAGATTAGTTGTTTTGCTTGAACATACCATCCATCTACATCATCAAAAGGCAGTAAAGCAGGTTGTCCTTTGTAAGGTTCAAGTGTAAATACTTTCATAAAATTACAATTTCTACAAGGATTATTATAAGCTATTTGCTGAACAAATCTAACTTGTGGGGGTTCAGGATCGCCACTAGAAACATCTATTGGAACTATAGACTTATCTGTAATTTTATAATAATTTAGACTAATATACTCTGAACCAGATTTACTAAGTATATGTAGATAATTATAATTTACTCCGTCTTTAACAGCAGGCACAATAGCAATAGGAGTTCCAGCATCAGGTTCAGACTTATCTTCTAACTCAGCAGAATCCCAGGTCCAGCCATACATATTTTTAGAAGCTCCAAAAGTTAAACCCTGATAAACCGCGGTTGTAGCTGTTCGTACATTAGTTGGAATAGAATATTTATATTCTCCGCCACTAGCAGCATTAGCTAAAGCATCTTGTGCTGCAATATCTGTTTCACGAGTTTTAGCACTAATAAGAATTGCATAAATTTGCGTTGAAGCAGCATTTCTTGTTTGTTGACTAAAGGCATCATTATTCATAATCAAATAATTCTTTTTTAATTCAGTATATTCTGAAAAAGAAATTGAACGAGCATCCAATTTATCTATAATTTGCGAAATAGGAGTATTATCTATGCTTGTTGTAGGAGTATTTTCAGGCCCAATAATTCTCATTCCTCTCAAACTGCTTTTATCTTGATTAATTCTATAATTAAGAGCTCCACTATCACTAATACCTCCGTTTTTCGTAGTTTCTTTAGAACCCTTAACCTCATTATTTAATCCCTCCAAAATAGTTCGCATAGCCGCAATTTCGTTTTCTATTTGATTACCATTTTTAGCAATACAATCATCAACATTTGAAACTTGATTCTGTTTCTGGAATTCCACACTTTCACATTGTTTATTCCAATAGCTCATAACCTGTGTTCTAGCCGTAGAACCGCCCGACATGCCATCAAAAAGATTTTTTAAATTAATAACATTTGAAACCGCAAAACAGCCCATTTTACCAACTCTTATAATCTCTGCCAAATCTTCAGTTAAATTTCTTAATTCTGCAATCTGTTCTGTTAATTCCTGTATTTTTTGATTAGCTTCTTCAGGAGTTAGAGTCATTGATTCAGGTCTTTTCTCTATTCCAATTGAAAAAGTAAAATTATTTTCTCTACTTCTTGCATATACATTAGGAACTAAAACAATATGAGCAACTTCTCTTAAATTGCCTCGCTTAAAAGAAACCCTAAGAGATTGTTCACAATTTGCATTTAAATCAGTTGTTCTAGATATTTTATCACTTAACCTAGAAACAATTCTTCCACCATCATAAGCAGTGCTTTTTGTAGGACAAGAATAATTTACATATATTCCTTCTTGAGTTATACTTCTGATAATAACAGAATATCCTGCTTGTCTCTTAGATTCATCTTTAATAAGCTCATCTCCAATTGTAACTCCAATAAAAGGATTTTCTGCTCCAGAACCTATTGATAATCCGATATCAGCACTAACATCTTGTTTAGAAGGGTCTGTTACCGATAATAAACTTACTGCAATATTATCCTTTTCATTAAATGCACTAGAACCCTCTTCACTATAAACATCCCCTATATCAAATAAACTTTCTGCATTCCAGCCCTTCCAAAGAGAACTAGGATAATCATTAACAATTCTTGAAAGAATTTCTTGCTTTTTCTCCTTTTGACCAAGGGTATTTGCTAACTCATATTGCTTCCATAAAGATAGAGCACCATAAGTATAATGAGTATAACCTGCCTGTTCTGCTTGTAATCCCGGATAATTATCATTAACATAATCATAAGAATCAAGAGCATTTTCAAAATAATCCGAGGGTGTTCCTGTAAGAGAGGCATCATCATTTAGTAGTCCTTTAAACTCTACATTCAAACTTCCGGTCTTATCATTTAGCGGAGCAAATATCAGTTTAGCATCTGTAGAGCCAGAATTATATTTGGAAATATATTCTTGTACTTGGATAGAAGTCTTACCATTTACATTGGTGCTTAAATCTGCCATGAATCTACTAATTTTAGTACCTGAATTGGCCCCCTCAAAATAATTTACAGAAGCGTTAGCTAAAATAGCATAATCTTTGCTAGTATAGACAATATAAAAGCTTCTAGATTGATCTGATAAAACTATTTGCTCTCCTAAAGCAAAACTTCCTGATAAACCCTCATACCAAACACTCGCTTTATTTAATTTCCTAACTAAATCATAAGTTCTACTACCACACCTTACTCTTGCTGTTCCTGTTCCCGCACTAATAGCCTCGGCTTGAGATAAAGTACATTTTCCATTAAAGAATTTTGCTCCCTCATAAACTTCATATATTTGTCCATTTACACTAAGTCTAGCTTTTGTTTGAGGAGTAGTAATTTCTTTTAAAGTAATCCTCATTCTTTGTCCCCAATATCCGTTAGGCAAATAAAAGTCTCTAGAAGTTTTTCCTTTCTCAATCTTATCTGAAAAAACCTCTATATTATTATAACTATAAATTGAAATAATTGCTGAATTCTCATCTATATCTTTTACTCGAAGATATCCTTGCCCATTAAAAAAACCATATTCTCTAAAATTATTTTCGAACTCTTGATCAGTTAAAACAGGCAAATAGAATTCATTATCTCCTATCCCATAAGCATTATTAGCACCATATTGTATGCTTGCAGACAAAGTAACAGTAACATTATCAGGCATTTGCTGTTCGGTCTCCTGCCTTTTTAAAACAACAACCACATAACCCAAATTATCTGAAGTTGGATTATTATATGCGCTAGTTAGACTTGCTATTGCTGCTCTCGCTGGATGAAATCCCACACCCGCGATATAATTATTTTGTTCTTTTTGGGTAATTGCTAATCTTTCAATTCGAGTTACATCAATTCCAGGATTTAATTTCATAGAAGCCAATTTACAAAATACAGGAACATTTTGTTCTTCAAGTAAATCACTTCTAACTACTGCAGGTTCACAACTAAAAGGCGGAATATAAAGTTGCATATCCAACATAGTTTCATCTTCTCGGCCCTGGGTAATTGGTCCACTCATGTAACCGCTAAAACTATTTCCCAAATAAGAATTTCCCAAACTAGGGGAAAAATATTGTGCATTAACTTGAGAAAAGCTACCACTTGTAGAAGCCCCACCAAAATTACTAGTAAACGCTAGAACAAAACTTGTTAAAAATAAGGAAAAGAATAAAATTACAAATAATAAAAAGAGATTTTTCCAAGTCCTTCCTTCTTTTTTTTGATTCATAATATTTTAAACCTTATTTATTAGGTATATTGTATTTTAAACGATTTCTATATTCAAGGATTTAATTTGAATTTCTTCATAGCCTAATGCAATTTCTTCCTGTGTAGCCGGAACTCTTGTACTCGTAGCATAAATTCTCATCGTGCTACTTTTTTCTAATTCGCTTGGAGTAATATATTGATTCAATTTTCCTCCTGCATAAAGGACATTATCTATAGTTTGACTTGGGATTGTTAATTCTGTACATTTATCTTCTTTTAAACCAAATAATCCCAATACTCCTTCCTGAGGAACACTAACACATTGGGTAGTAGTTGAAGAAGGAAGAGTTATAGAACTCGATCTAAAAACTTTTAAATCAAAATTATAATCTCCTTCTGCTAAAGCCAAAACTTTATTTTGAGGGTAAGTCATACTAGCCGCAAAACTTCCATCATCATTATTACTTATAATTAATAGGGAAGTATCCGAAGTTAATTGACCATCAATGTAAACCTCCAGATTTAGAACATATTCTTTATCAAGGACAATATCTGCATTAGTTTCAGTATTTGTAGAAATCAAATATTTTTTCTCTTTGTAACCCTTAGCATTGGCAATTAAAAATCCATTTAAACATTGAGGCACAACAGCTTCAGTACTAGCCAAACCTGTTGAATTTATTAAAGTAGTTTTTCCAACATTACAAACATCGGTTATACATTTAAATTGTAATTGTGCTTCTACTGGCTCAAGGTTTACATTATAAGTCGAGATAGTTATATTTGTATTAGCATTATCGCAAATACTTGGTTGTTCAGGAACATAAGTAGACTGTTGACTTACTCGAGGCATATTTTTATCAATAACCACTGCAAAAGGAAATTGAAATAATTCATCTCCAGCAACACTGTTTATTTGGATAAGAACAGGAAAATAAAGATCGTAAACAAATTTATAAGGGGTATAACAAAAACCCATTGCGCTAAGCCCTGGTTGATTCCCAATTGGATTGGCTTGCATTATTCCGCCCTTGGTAGGCCAGACTTCAAACCGACCAGCCCAATTTTCAGAATAAAGGAAATTAATTTGCTCATTCTTTAAATTAAACTCTCCATTTTTACCCACTACATAATATTCATTAGCTCCGCCATAATAATCTCCACGAATTTTAATTGCCTGAATATTAACTTCGAGAGCTTTTCTTAATCTAGTTAAAACTTCTTCAGGATTCCATAAAACAGGAGAACAACTAAATTCTGTTCCAGAAACAGGAGCATAAGTATAAAGCACATCAACACTATAATTCTCAAGGAAAGCATTTTTTTTCTGATAATCGTATATTTTTTTAGCCAAATCATAAAATGCACCAAATTTGGTATTTGCTTCTGCTTTAAATCCACTTAAAGAATATCTTTCTTCCCCAAATATAATTTCTATTCTTTGAGAAACATCAACACTAATTTTATCAGAAGCAATAGAAGATTTAAAGCTGGGCTCTCCAAGCGTTATTTGATAACCCTGGTCTGTAAAAGAATCAAAGTTACATATACTAGCCCTTTCTTTCAGATAGTTATTAAATTGTTTTTCTATTTGCTTTTTAGTTGGCACTTGTTCTTTAACTAAACCGGAGGAAGAAACATAGTACCAATAAGGAACTCCTGTCCCCATAAAATCCAACTCAGAAGAAAAAGGAGCATACACATTTCCCGGTATAA
>VGKO01000020.1 GCA_016867035.1 Candidatus Pacearchaeota archaeon | reverse complement strand
AGCCTGTTTACGGAATGAACGGAGAAGAAGTCTTTACTATTACTGAAATAAATTCAGGCAAACAATTTGTTTTTGCCATAAGAAACTGTGCTTACTAAAAATATAAAAAACATTTTTGCAATATTTTTATTTTTATTCTTAATTGGAATTGTTTCGAGCGAAGGATGTTGTTTTAGTCCTTCAAGTGGAATGTGTTCAATGAATGCTGAATCTGCTTCTTGTTTAACTAATGAGGGAGAATTTTTTGCTTCTCCAAGTTGCTCTGAAAGTGTTTGTGATTTGGGGTGCTGTGTACTTGGGGGAAATACTGAATTTGTTACCTCTAGAACTTGCGAGTTAAACTCTAGAGTTTATGGATTTGATTATAACTGGCAATTGATGGATGAGACTAGTTGCATGGCGCTTAGAAAAGGAGGACAGCAAGGTGCTTGCTTATTCGGCGGAGATTATGAAAAAAATTGCAAAATAACAACCCTAGATAAATGCAGTTCAGGAGATTTTTATCCTAATTTAACTTGTACTGATTCAAGTTTGAATACTATTTGCGAAGAAACAACTAAAACGGCCTGTTATGAAGAAAATGTTTGGAGTCTTGATTCTTGTGGAAATGTGGATAAACAAAAACAAGTTTGTGATTATAATGCGGGTTTCATGTGTTCAAAAAAATCTAATATAGAAGCTTATTGTAAAGATTTAAATTGCAATATGGCTGATATTCCCTCTACTCCGCTTGGAAGATTTTTATGGAAACCTGTTTCAGAAGCAGGAGGAACATTAGTTATTTTAGTTTCAGGAGCAACAGGCGCAACAATCTATGGGCCTGATGGAAAAATTATTGAAAGAGGAAGAAGTACAGGGCCTTCTAATGGATATGATGATACAATAAGATTTAGAAAAAAAGGAAGTTCTTATCCTCGCGGAAGTTTTGTTTTAACAGGAGGCTCAAGATGTTATATAAAAGATCCTTCTGCAAGAATTACAACCTGTGCTCCCTTGCCTGCTGGAATAAATATTCCTATTGCAAATGGTGAAACTTGGTGTGTAGGTTCTACTTCTGTGGGAGGGAGATTTTACAAACAAACTTGTATTAATGGAAAAATAGAAACAGAACCCTGTGCTGATATGCGTGCTGAAATTTGCGACCAAAATGAGGAAGGCGGAGAGTGTATAATGAATGATTGGGCAAGTTGTGCTTTAGCTAATGATGATGAAGTTGATAGTGATACAAATAGCAAAGTTGATACTGCTGCTTGTAGCGAAATTTTTTGTAATGTTTGGGAACCTGAATTTGAGTTAGAGCCAATAACCGGAATATTAGGTGATCCTGTAGAACCAAATGAGGCAGTTACAGAAGCAGCCAATCTATTAGTAACTGATTTACATTTAGAAATGTGTGTCCCAAAATATCCGGGAGGACAACAATTCTGGACAGCAACTAATAGCGAAGGAATATGCTCTTCAGGAAATTATGAAGCAACTTTATATTTAGACCATGATGAGGGCTGCGGTTATTGGAGACTTGCAATGGAGAGCGATACTGGAACTTATATTAATCAAGATACAAAATGGGGTTATGCTGCGCTTGTAGATTTAGGGTCCCCGCAAATTACGGATTTAGCAAATTATTATTGGCTACTTTCGTTTAGTGTCTGGAGACCTGCTAATTGTGAACATTATGGGTTAAGCCCTGTTAGAGATAATCCTTTGTTAACTGTTTTAACTGGAATGGGAGGTAACTCTGCTACTACTGTAGCTAGTAGATTAAATGCAAATGAAGATATTCCTGACGAGGCCGTTCTTGAAATGTTAGATGAAAGATGCGCGGCTCTTGGAGATTGTGCAGGAAAAGCAAATTGGGTTGGGGAAGATGGAATAGCTGAAAGTGACTCTGATTTTACTTGTGCAATGGATGCAAGAGCAGACCATGTTAAATGCGAATTTGAATATGAATGTGCTAGTTGGAGAGCCCCCTCAAGTGGAGAGTGTGGTTTGTGTGGGGTTGGAGGATTGCAATGTTCGGAATATAGATGTCGTGCTCTTGGACAAAATTGTGAATATATCGAGGAGAGAGAAGCTTGTGTTACAACAAGTGATAGAAGTGCTCCAAAAATAACTCTTGAATCAAGAGAACCCGCTAGCGATCCTATTCCTCCCTATACTGCTGCAAAATTTGTAATTTCTACTAATGAAATGTCGGAATGTAAATTTAATTTAGATAGTTCTGGGGGCAGGTATAGTGAAATGAAATATAATTTTGGAAAAGATTTTGGAACAACCCATGAAATTTTATTAAACTTACCCGGACAAGGAAAAGCCGATGAAGATACTTTAGCTTACGCTTTAATGAAAGAGGGAGAACATACCCTTTATGTTAGATGTTTAGATGCGCGAGGAAATGGAGAAGCTATGACTCCTTTTCAAATTAAATTTAGTGTTATGCAAGACCCTGATAAAATACCCCCTGTAATACAAAGCTTTACTCCTGTTTCTGGAAGTGCGATTAAATTTAATACAACTGAAAAAAATATTAGATTTAAAATTAATGAGCCTAGTGAATGTAGATGGGAATTAAGTGATAAAGAATATGCTTTAATGAATAATAGTTTTAGTTGTGATACAGCTATAACCGATGCAGGAGTTTTGGGGGGATACTATTGTTCGGGAATATTAACAAATATAACAACTAATTTATCACAACAAACTAGATTTTATATTCGATGTAAGGATCAACCTTGGCTTGCAGATAATGAAACAATATTATACAAAAGAAATACAAATACTCAAAGCACGAATTACATTCTTAGGGCTTCCCAAGAATTTAAAATTACAGAAGTATCTCCTGTTGGAGAAATATTCTTAAAAAATAATGAAAACCTTTCTGTAGAATTAAAAGCATTTACTTCTGGAGGAGGATTTAATGGAAAATCTATTTGCAAATGGAGATTAAGTGACTCTCTTAATTTTGATGGAAAGGGTTATACTCTATTTCTTACAACAGGAACAGCCTCGCATAACCAAAAGTTAAATAATATTCGAGAAGGAATTCATTATGTTCATGTGCAATGCGAAGATGAATCAGGTAATATTCAAGATAGCTTCACTTCTTTTACACTTTCTATTGATAGAACTTCCCCTATAATTTCTAAAATATATGAAAAATTTGGAAAGATAATAGTTAAAACCAATGAAAATGCAGTCTGCTATGTTTCTAATGATGAAAAAGTTAAGTGTGCGTTTAATAGTGAAAACGCCACTCGCATGGAGGGAAGCGAACAAAACCATGAAACAGAATGGGTATTTGATAAAAACTATTTTATAAGATGCAAAGACTATTATGGGAATGATAATCCAAATAACTGTAATATAATAGCGAGAACTTACTAAAATAGTTAAAAAAATAATAGAAGGAGTAAAACAACAAAATAAGAATAGAAAACTGCAATATAATAAGGTTTAATAATCAAAAAATCATCTAAAAATAAAGGGGAAATAAAAATGAGGAACCTAAAAAATAAAAGAGCACAACTAACAATATTTGTTATTCTTGCCATAGCAATAGTTGCCATACTAATAATTATTTTTTATCCTCAAATCAGCAAGTATACTAACCCCCTAATACAGCTAGATGTTGATGTTAAATCCTGTCTTGAAAAAAATATTCGGAGTTCTTTGAACGATACTCTACTACACGGGGGCGCAATTAAACCTCAATTATATTTTAATTATAACAACATTAGTTTAAACTACCTTTGCTATACTGGCGAATGGTATAAAAATTGTGTTATGCAATCGCCTTTATTAAAACAAGAAATTGAAACCCAGATTAATTCACAAACCCAAAATAAATTAGTTGCATGTATAAATGAAGTTGAAAATAAATTAAAATCTCGAGGGTATAATGTAAAAATGACAGGTACCAGAAAAGTAGGAATTGAAATACAACCTAGCAAAATATTACTTATCCCTGATGTGCAAATGATAGTTGAAAAAGGAGATACAAAGCAAGAGTATTCTTCTAATAGTCTTAAAACCGAGATTAACTCTCAAGCTTATGATTTAATCATGATTGCAAGTTCCATACAAAACTTTGAGGCAAGATATGGGGATACTATTGTTGAAACCTACATGGCTTATTATCCTGATATAAAAGTTGAGAAGAAAAAACAAAGCGATGGAACAAAAGTCTATATAATTACTCATAGAAATACAGGAGAAAAATTACAATTTGCAATAAGAAGCCTATCCTGGCCTCCGGGTTATGCGATTCAATAAAAAAATAAAAGATAATAAATAAAAATGAACAAAAAAATAGAATTAAGTTTGGCATTCATAATAGTCTTACTTCTAACTCTCTCGTTTGGAAGTGCAGAAGCAAATTATTGTTGTGAAAAAACAGTTTCAGGAGCATGGTGTCAGAATGCTCCACAAGAACAATGCGACTCAAGTTATCAAGCAGCTCCAACCTCTTGCGAATCAACAAGTTATTGTAAAGCAGGATGTTGTTTTGATTCTCGAGAAGGATTGTGTATGGAATCAACCCCTCAGAGAGTTTGTGAAGCTTCAAATGGAACTTGGGCAGATAATAAAGATTGCAATATTATTCAATGTCAATTGGGTTGTTGTGTTCTTGCTGACCAAGGAGCTTTTGTTACTTTAACACGATGCAAACAAATTTCAGGATTTTACGGGCTTAAAACAGATTTCAGAAAAACAATAACTGACGAGCTAACTTGTATTGCAACTGCTTCTAGTTCTGATAGAGGTGCCTGCGTAACTGATAATGGTGTTGGAGGAAAAACTTGCAAGTTCACAACAAGAGATAATTGCAAAGGCTCGAGCCTAGTTTTAGATAATTCTACTAATGCAAGTAAAAGTGCACCAGGATTTTACAAAGATGTTTTATGCACCGCCCCTGAACTGGGGACTGATTGTGGAAAATCAACAAAAACTACTTTACGCGACGGAAAAGATGAAATTTATTTTACAGATACTTGCGGAAATGTTGCTAATATTTATGATGCAAATAGATATGATGACCCAAAATACTGGAGAAATGTTTACAAAAAATCTCAAAGTTGTGGGGCTGGAGCAAGTAACGCAGGAAGCAAAACTTGTGGAAATTGCGATTATTATTTAGGAAGCATTGGAAAAAGAGCCACTGGTGTTTTAGGTAAACCTACCTATGGAGATTATGTTTGTGTTGATTTGGCTTGCAAAAAACAAGGCAAAAAACACGGAGAGAGTTGGTGTGTTACCGACAAACCGATTGGAGAAGGACTAGATACAGTAGGCTCAAGATACTATAAGGAAGTTTGTTTGAATAACGAAATTCTAACAGAACCTTGTGCAGACTATAGAAATGAAATTTGTATTGAAGGAAAATTTGGTAGTTTTACAGAGGCTGCTTGCAGACCAAATAGATGGCAGGATTGTTTACAACAATTAGAGGGCGATGATTGTACAAATGTAGATGTTAGAGATTGTATCTGGGTTCCCGAGTATTATTACTCAACTACAACAGGACAAATAGAGAAAAGTACTAATGATACAAACAGCGACGGAAATCTTAATGACCCAAGCCCTAAAGGTATATGTATGCCAAATTATCCACCAGGATTTAATTTCTGGGGAAGTTCTAATGCAGTAGTTTTTTCAAGCTCGCGTAGTTCAACAAATGCAACCCCTAGTTTTGGAGCTAATGCGCCTAGTTTTGGAACAGGATATGTAAATCCAGCAAGCTCTGGAACAAGTGCAACAGCAATGTGTGCACAAGGAAATGCAGATATTACTATAAAATGGAAGAAAACCGAGAAGCCATTAGTATTTTGGGATGATGAAGAGCAAGACGGGGAATGGGAATGCAAACAGAATTGCCAATATGTGTTATCTAGAAGATTAAGCGGAAATGAGCAACCTGATAAATTCATAAATTATCAGGCTTGGGCAAATGAAATGAATAATATTTGCTTCAAGTTTGGAGATTGCGGAGGATACATAAATTTCCTTGGTGAATATACTGACGAGGGTTATGCAGCCTATTATAATAACAGAAGAATAGCAGGAAGCGGAGGTGCAGAAGTAATTCAATCAACTGCAAATACCTCAACAACAGCAAGTGCAACTACCCCCACATTCACAAATCCATCTAGCTCTGGCACATCAACTTCAAGCTCAGGAGTTAGTGGATTTTCAGGATTAGCAATTAAAGAATGGATAAAACAACTAACAAGCTAAATATTAGTTGTAACTATAAAATAGTAACTAAACATAAAGTTTAAATATAAGGAAAACTAGAAAAAAACATGAAAAAATCAAGATTAGGAATAGTAGCAGGATTAGCAGGTATGCTGACTGTTCTTGGAACAGGCTGTGAAACAACATCTGGATATGCAAACTACAATTCTGCAATTGGAACACAAGCTTGGGCAGATTTAGCAACAGATCCTGGTGCAAGATTACTCTTACAAAATGAAGCAAATAGGCAAAGAATGGCAGCCATCGATGATTTTACAAAAAGAGAAGCAGACCGAGTGATTGAAGAAATGCGAAGACAACAGGCTCAACAAGCAAGACCAGTACAAGTAGCAACTTATACTCCACGAACTCCAACACCTATACAACCCCAAGTGCAACCACCCCTTAGACCAGTCCAAAATACTATAGAAGTTAGTTCTCGAGAAATATTACCCTCTTCAGCTAGGAGATTAGAACAAATTCATTTTACAGAAAAAATGAATGAATTAAAAGCAAAATCCAGAACAAATAATGATTTCGGAGATTATTGTTATTTAGCTGTAGATTTGGATGAAGATAGAGAAATAAGTCCTCTTGAAATAGCTAATACTAATTTAAACGAGTATAGAAGAGACCAAAGAGTATATTTGGTAACTCACTTAGGACAAAAAAATCCAGACACAAGAGTGCGGGTTGCACTTTTTAGAATAACTCCTGCACAAAAAGGGATAAGAATGAGTTCAGAAGAACTTCCTACTTTTACATCCTTATCAGGAAACGGAGATAATAGTGTTCAATTAGATTTAGCTAGAATTGAACCCGGAGAATTTTTAATAGATTTTATTGTGGATTATAAAAGTAGACTCCATAAATATTTTACTTTACATTAAAAATAAAAACAAAAGAGATAAAAAATGAAAAAAGAAAGGTGTGAAAAAAGAGAAAGCAGAAATGTTAAGAGCAAAAAAATATTTGCAATTTCGCAAATCTTATCGCTAGTACTCGAGATATTTGCCTTTTTGTTTATGTTTAGCGTTGCATTTGGTTTTAATGTTGAAATAATAAGTGCTGAAACAATCTATATTGGTAGCACTACTCCTCAAATTCTTGGCGGAGATAGATATACTGTAGTGGGTTATGATGCTTCAAGCCAAATGATTGAGCTCAAAAGCATTGATAATCCAGGGGTTACTACTAGTGCAAGTTTAAGTACATTAAGGCAAAACTATAATCTTGATTTTTCTACACAATCTCCTGCTTCAACCCCACAAACCTTGCAAGTAGGCGATGTTACCGGACAAATTCGTGGCGGAGATATTTACAAGGTAGTTAATGTTGATTCTGAAAGAGGAGAAGTTGTCCTTTATAGTATTGACAGTGGCTTTGTAACAACCGAGAGTATGGAAGAGTTAAAGCAAAATTATAATCTTGAATTTACTTCAACAGCTACTCAACAAAATACTCAGCCAGCAAGCGCAGTAATCGCTGGCGGAAGACAAAATATTATTGATAGTTCAATTGCTGCAAAAACCTATGTACCTGCTGAACTCGGACCTGACAATCTTGAAGCTCAAGCAGAACAAGCTATTTTAGAAGATGAAGCTCTAAATATGATTCGCGAAGATGAGGCTCGTTTTAGTTCAGGAACAAGTGTTGAAGAAATTAGCAGAAGATTAAATGATAATACTATGGTTGTAGATACCTTTGAGAATGGACAACTTAGATTCTCACAACCCTATTACTTGAGGGATGGGCAATGGTATAGACAAGTTGGGGAGTCTGCAAGTGAATTGGATGAATTAATGGAAGAAGACGAAGCAGCTATATTAAATAGTAGATTTGGACGAACAGCCGAACAGCCCCCTGCTGAAAACAAAGGTTGGTTCTCGAGTCTTTCTAAATGGTTCGAGACAAAAGAGGTTCCAGCAAATTGGGGACAGAGAAGAGAGTTTGATACTATATTTGGGGAAAGGACAACAAGTCCGATGGCTGGACACTTATTAGAGGGAGTTCAATGGGCTGGAATTGTTCTTGGATCAACTAGCACTATTGCTAATTTCATGACTAATGAAGACACTAAAAGTCTTGTTAAAGCAATTGGATTAGCTGCAAGCGCAGGAATACTGGCTTACAAAACTAGCATGGGCTTATTTGAAACCTTTGCTAAAGATAGAACTAGTTGGGGAGCAAGATATGGTAATGCTGTTTCAATTGGAATTGGATTAATTACAGCTTATTATCTTCTTGCAGAAAATTATGAAGAAACTGAAATAAAACAACAAACAATTAATTTCAAGTGTTTCCCATGGCAAGCACCTAATGGCGGAGCAGATTGTGATGAATGTAATGGTGACCCTTTTAGACCTTGTTCTGAATATAGATGTAAAGCATTAGGGCAAACCTGTAAGTTAATTAATGCAGGAACAGGAAAAGAGAGATGTATTGATGGTGCTGTAGATGATGTAACAAGTCCAGGAATAAAACCCTACAATGAAGCATTAACCCAAGGTTATAGTTATACTGATGTAAAAATAAGACCTCCTGGCGGACAAGGACCAGCTGGAATGAAAATTGTATCTCAAGAAGGTGGATGTTTGAAAGCTTTTACTCCATTCACATTTGGAATTATTACAACTGACAAGAAAGATAATGGAGTAATCACTCAACCAGCTCAATGTAAAATTGATATGAACCACACCAATAAATTTGACGAGATGCAATATTATCTTGGTGGAGATAATTTGTATACCGAGTATCATAATGAATCTATTAGCTTGCCCGGAACCGAGCTATTGAATAGACAATTCCCTGAAATCAAAAATGATGGTGAATATACTATGTATATTAGATGTAAAGATGGAAATGGCAACGAGAATAGAGACGAGTTTGCTGTTCGCTTTTGTATTGATAAAACTCCTGACTTAACTGCGCCAGTAATAAAAACAACCTCAATTCCAAGTAACTCGCCAGTATTATACAAAATTGATAACTTGAGTGTTAATGTTTACACTAATGAACCTTCAAGTTGTAAGTGGAGTAGAAAAGATGCAGACTACAGTAATATGGAGAATAATATGATTTGTAATAATGCTGTTTGGGAAATGAATGCAGAGATGTTATATACTTGCCAAGCACAATTAACAGGAATAAAAGATAAAGAAGATAATCAATTCTACTTTAGATGCCAAGATTTAAGCAATAATGTTATGCAACAAAGTTATGCTTATAATATAATTGGAACTCAACCATTAACAATATTAAAAGCAGGACCTAATCAGACAACAATAGGCGGAAGCACAAACACAATTGTAACAACACTTGAAGTTCAAACCGACGGTGGATTTAGAAACGGAGAAGCAGAGTGTTATTATTCTACAACAAACAACTCTGGTTATATCAAGTTCTTTGAAACAGGTGGAAGCTTACATAAACAAAATTTGGATTTAGTTAATGGACAATACACTTATTATTACAAGTGTGTGGATGCAGGAGGAAATACTGCTTTCTCCTCTGCTTCATTTAAAGTATTTGTTGATAAGTTTGCTCCAGTAATAGCAAGAGTTTATAGCTTAGAAGGAAAACTAGTGGTGGTTACAGATGAGAATGCAACCTGTAGTTATTCTGCTAATAATTGCAACTTTGACTTAACAAAAAAAGAAGGAGTAGACATGCCTTAT